>NZ_JBWBKF010000081.1:0-479 GCF_057657925.1 Lederbergia sp. B243.17 | reverse complement strand
AACGGTATCCCCTACAAACTTCATGAGGTGTTAGAAATGATGACGAAAAACCAGGTCCATGAACGCGAACAGCTGGAAATGCTCTCCATTGAGCAGTTGGTCCCACAGGATCATCTTGTTCGCAAACTAGATGCGGCAATTGATTTTTCCTTCATCTATCCATTGGTTGAAGACCTTTATTCGGCAGTAGGGAGACCCAGTATCGACCCGGTTGTCCTGATCAAGATGACATTCATCCAATATACCTTCGGCATCCGGTCCATGCGACAGACCATTCGGGAAATCGAAACGAACGTGGCATACCGCTGGTTCCTCGGTTTTAGCTTCCACACGGAGGTGCCCCATTTCTCAACCTTCGGAAAGAATTATACCCGGCGTTTCGCAGACACGGACCTGTTCGAGCAGATTTTCTACCGGATACTGAAGGAGGTTGCGGATCGTGGACTTCTCAGTCCGGAACATGTCTTCATCGACTCCAC
>NZ_JBWBKF010000080.1:0-3010 GCF_057657925.1 Lederbergia sp. B243.17 | reverse complement strand
AATGGCCGTGAACTTACGTAAGTTTACGGCCAACACAGCAAGTGGATCCTAAATTTATAAATAACAAAAAGAGAAAGGTGAAATTGACTCGCTCAATTTCACCTTTCTCTTGGTTAGAGACTAGTTATGTCCCAGCCTCTTCTTTTGATGGTGAAAAACTGGGGTTTGCGTTTTTCTCAGTCGGCCCCGGCCCCGCCGCCGTCGCCTCCTCCCCCGTCACCACCCGATGAGCCGGTCCAGCCGCCGCTATCGCCGCTGCTGCTGCTGCTCTGGCCGGATGAGGTATCCCAAAAAGGAGTGCCCGCCGGTTTGCTCCATTTCCACGTCTGTATCATGTATTGGGCGGGCTCTTCGCCCTGTAGAACTAGATAACTGAGCGGAGCAGCCGCGGCCAATTGCCCCAACTCGCCTTCAAATGGCTTTGTATCCATTTTGAATGACTTTACGTTGAGGAGGGTAGCCAGAATCATCCATTTGTCCAACTTCCCGGCTGAAACGGAGGAAGGGATGCCATCCTTATTCAGCATCTTCCGGAAGTAACGGATTTCCGCTCTTACCTCTGCAGCTTCTCTTGATAAAATGTAACGTGGAATCAGCGCATACAGTAATGCCGCACAAACTATCATCACGCTGAGCGAGTCGGTGAGAGCGATAAAGCGATCATCGACTGTGTTTATGAATAACACGGAAGCAAGGAAAAAGAGATACATCCTTCCTCTCCTTTTTCCTTTCCAATTTTTCCGCAAAAGAAACAGCGAAACAATCAGATAAAAAAAGATGCGGCCTGCTGATGCATCCGTTTCTAAAAAAAGAATCAGGACGGAGAGCAGGGACAAAGAGGAGAGCAGAACGGACATAAAAGCGTATATCCGGCTGCCCAATACGCCTTCTTCTTTCATTCGATCAAGAACACAGGTGAACCATTCATGCTCTTTTTTGTAATAGTTGGCTTGCTTATTCCGGTACATATAAATATCTTTTTCCTTCTTCTCCAGCCCGGTCGTCCCATAAAGCTTATTGAGCGAAAAGTATCTCCTGCCCAGCTTGATTCTTTTTCTGAACAGCCAATCCACCAATTTATCTTCACATTCACCAAGTCCGAACTGAAGGGGTTCCAAAATGAAAGCAAGCGTTCTGCCAGGTGCCTCAGGGTCTCTTTGGAGCCGGGTCTCTGACTCTGTCTTTTCCATTTTTGCCTTGCCCTGATAAACGAGCGAATAGAGGCCGGCAAAGATTGCATGGAAATCCTTCTTGCCCGCCCGGTCGACTACATATAAATAGAGAGGATCTTCGTCTAGTAGTCGCTCAGGATTCCCAGCCGCCCGCAGACGGCGCTGTGGAAGAAGAAGGAATAGGACAGAAGTGATAAGAAAGGCGACGGTCAGCGTAAGGAAAAGCGGCTCTCCAATCAGACCTTTTTCCTCCGGAATCGAAGGCGGCGGCTCTTCCACGATCGTTTCCTCCTCGGCAACAGCTTCTTCCAGAGACATAGGGGCTGCGGCCTTTGCCTGATCATGCATAATGGCGGAGGGAAACAAGACACGGACTTCGGTCAGCTGACCCGCATGTGAAACAGGTTGTGAGAACCGGACAAGTTCATTATTTTTTACCTCAACAGATCCATTGTTGCCGTGAAAAAATGCATGATATTGCTCGGGATCCAGCCGACTTGGAAAGACAATATCGAGGGTAACGTTATGAATGTCGGTTCCGTGGTTTTTGTCTGTACCGAAAAAAGGAATTGTCAAATCGCTGTAGGTGTCATAGGAGTTGACCGCATTTTTCATCAAATACATGAAAAAGAACTTCTTCTCCGAATCCTTCACCGGGAAATTGGCATAGTACGTATTTTCCTCTTGGGTAACAGAGAGAGGCTTGATTTCATCTTTGTTAATGAAACCCGGTAATCCTTCTGGATTCATTAACTCATAGGCCTCGAAATTACTGACGCTCCAAGTTCCGTTCTTCGGCAGGGAGCGGATAACCCGGTTGTATTCACCCTCAAACGTATAAGAAAACACTTCATTGACAACGAGGTCGCCATTCGGCATGATCCAGGCTCGTATCGCCGCATCATCAATGGAAAAGCTTCGGGCTGATGCAGCCCCCGGAATCGAAAATAAGAAAATCATTACAGCAAGTGCGTAAAAAGGCAGTCTTTTCAAGAAGTCCTCCCCTTTAGTCTTTTCCCAAAATGATAGCCGGACTGTGAGCAATTGACCATAGGAAAAACGTCTTGTTCATACCTAAAGTCCGGGTGCTTGAGGTGTTTTCAATTGGTGACTCGATCTAGGGGCTTTCAATGGAATTTGGAGTGGAAGGGTAATTGGTCGATACTTTCGCCAGGAACGACATAAATTTGTTGGGATGGTAGATAAAATCAACAAGTTGGTAGATAACTTCTCCGAGAACGACATAAATTCGTAAAGTTGGTAGATATCCTTGCTGGAACGGCACCAGCAGAGCGAAATCGGGCGGCAAAGGGGGCGTTTACTGATATATTTGCTAAGACAGCGATATATTTACCAGGACGAAGATATATTCTCCAGCTCCGCAATATATCAAGAAAGACACCCTTGTTTGGGGCAGTCAATTACTTGCAGGTCATAAGCGCGAGCCCAGTTGAGGGGAAATCAAGTATATGCCCGCGGAATTGGTCGATACTTTCGCCAGGAACGACATAAATTTGCTGAGGTGGTAGATAAAATCACCAAGTTGGTAGATAACCTCTCCGAGAACGACATAAATTCGTAAAGTTGGTAAATATCCTTGCTGGAACAGCAAATGCAGAACGAAATCGGGCGTTAAACTTGCTGATATATTGCTGAGAACATTGATTTCCAGTGAGCTGAACAAAAAAAGACACCGCCTCAGCGGTGTCTTTCAGTTTTGCCTGGCAGCGTCCTGCTCTCGCAGGGGGAAACCCCCAACTACCATCGGCGCTGAAGAGCTTAACTTCCGTGTTCGAGATGGGAACGGGTGTGGCCTCTTCGCTATCGCCGCCAGACAA
>NZ_JBWBKF010000020.1:0-91017 GCF_057657925.1 Lederbergia sp. B243.17 | reverse complement strand
CAGGGGCGACAAGCACAAGACGGGCAAGGAAAAAGGCGCTTTTTGCCTTTGGCCTTGCATGGCTTGTGACCTCGAGCCCCTAGCCGCCGGAGCTGGACAGAGAAAAGCGGAGGGCGCCTGCTTATCGGCGACAAGCGCTGGAAGAAAAAAGCGGGTGGGTGCTCTTCAACCCACCGGAACTATTTATCTTTCACAGCATTTCCATTATAATGACTTGAGGGGAGGTGAAAGGCATGGCAGATGTAGTAGAGCGCGTAACGAAAATCATCGTTGACCGTTTGGGTGTTGAAGAATCAAAGATCACTTTGGAGGCTTCTTTCAAAGATGACTTGGGAGCAGATTCGCTGGATGTCGTGGAATTGGTTATGGAACTTGAAGATGAGTTCGATATGGAAATTTCCGATGATGATGCTGAAAAAATTGCAACAGTCGGCGACGTTGTCAATTACATACAAAGCAATAGCTAATCGCTGGAATGTAGAGGGTGTCCCGTTGAAATATACGGGACTTTTCTACGTAAATCATGCTTGCAAGGTGGATGAACATGAGAAAAGTAAACCGATCGAAAAAAAACTATCAGAAAATGAACCAGAAGCTGAAGGATTTTCAAGAGAAGCATGGGCTTGAATTCAAGAATGAAAAACTTTTTTTACAAGCTTTTACCCATTCATCATATGTGAATGAGCATCGCAAAAAACCGCATGAAGACAATGAGAGACTGGAGTTTCTTGGAGATGCTGTACTGGAGCTGGTTATCTCCCAGTACCTATTCAAAAAATTTCCGCTCATGAGCGAAGGGGAATTGACCAAGCTTAGGGCTGCGATCGTTTGCGAGCCTTCACTTGTTAATTTTGCCAATGAACTGAATTTCGGGGACATGGTCTTGCTTGGCAAAGGAGAAGAGATGACAGGCGGAAGAACGAGGCCTGCACTTCTTGCCGATGCCTTTGAAGCGTTTATCGGCGCTCTTTATTTGGACCAGGGGCTCGATTCCGCCCTGTCGTTCCTGGAAAAGGTTGTCTACCCGAAAGTGGATACAGGTGCTTTTTCTCATGTGATGGATTTCAAAAGCCAGCTTCAGGAACATATTCAGCGGGACGGAAATGGTGCGCTTGAGTATAAGATCCTCCAGGAGGAGGGGCCCGCACACAGCAGGGTCTTCATCTCGCAAGTCTCCTGGAATGGAGAAGTACTGGGACAAGGCGAAGGCCGTTCCAAAAAAGAAGCAGAGCAGCATGCGGCACAGATGGCGCTTGGAAAATTGAAAAAACAATAATAACGGATAAACAACAATGAAAGCACAACACACCAGGACATGTGGCAGGGGGAGGGAATTCGATGTTCCTCAAACAATTGGAAATTGTGGGATTCAAATCATTTGCGGAAAAAACAGCAATTGAATTTGTGCCCGGTATCACGGCCGTCGTCGGGCCAAACGGAAGCGGAAAAAGCAACATCATCGATGCAATCCGCTGGGTGCTCGGCGAACAATCGGCAAGGTCACTGCGGGGCGGAAAAATGGAGGACGTCATTTTTTCGGGGAGCGACTCGAGAAAGCGTCTCAACTATGCGGAAGTATCTCTCGTCCTGAACAACGAGGACGGTGCGCTGCCGGTTGAATTTAATGAAGTCAGCGTCACGAGAAGAGTATACAGATCAGGCGACAGTGATTTTCTGATCAACCGGAAGTCATGCAGGCTAAAGGATATTATCGATTTGTTTATGGATTCAGGACTCGGACGGGAAGCGTTCTCTATTATCAGCCAAGGGAAAGTAGATGAAATCCTTAACAGCAAGCCCGAGGAAAGACGTTCTATCTTCGAAGAGGCGGCCGGCGTGCTGAAATACAAAACGAGGAAAAAGAAGGCCGAAAGCAAGCTTCAGGAAACGACGGAGAACTTGAACCGCGTCAGCGATATTATCAATGAGCTGGAGGGCCAGCTGGAACCGTTGCAAATCCAAGCTTCGATTGCGAAAGATTATTTGGATAAAAAGAGTGAACTTGAAAACCTTGAGGTCGCGCTCATTGTTCATGACATTGAGTCGATTCATCAATTATGGGAAAAGTCAAAGCAGGAATTCGAAAGGCTCCAATCTACCGTCCGGGATGATTCAATCCAGGTGGCAGAGCTCGAGAGCGGGCTTAAAACGGACCGAGGAGCACTCCATTCGCTGGAGCTGCGGCATTCCGAGCTGCAGGCTGCCCTTTTGACATTAACAGAAGAGCTGGAGAAGCTGGAAGGACGCAGGGAAGTATTGCGTGAACGGCAGAAAAACGCTGTTCAAAACACTGAACAGCTGCAAAAATCGATTGCCGAAGCAGGAGAAAAAATGTCCGCACTGCGCCAAGAGCTTGAAGAAAAGCGGACGGGAATTTTGGCAAAGGAGCAAGAGGCGGCATCCCTTGCCGAGGAACTACTTTTGAAGAGACAGCAGATTGAGCTGCTCGATGGAACGCTGGAAGAGACGATCGAATCGCTGAAAGGCGATTATATCGACCTGCTGAATGAGCAGGCGTCCTCCAAGAATGAGCTTCAGTATATGGAGCAGCAACTTCAGCTTCTGGGCCAGAGAAGAGGGAGGCTGGATGAGGAAAATAAAAAATTCCTCGATCAGCGCCAGGAGGCAGAGGATGAATACAGCAGCCTTTCCGAACAGTTCAAAGGGTTGGAGGATGCGCTGAACCAACAGCTCCGTCAGTTCCAGACCTCCCAGCAGGAGCTCGCTGAAAAAAGGCAGGAGCTTGAAAAGCAAGAGGCGATTCTATATCAGGCCTATCATTTTATCCAGCAGACGAAGTCCCGGAAAGAGAGCTTGGAAGCCTTGGAAGAGGACTACTCGGGGTTCTTCCAAGGTGTCCGAGAAGTGCTGAAAGCGAGAGATTCCGAGCTTGAAGGGATAGAAGGCGCGATTGCAGAACTTGTTCAAGTGCCGAAAAAATACGAAGTGGCCATTGATACAGCGCTTGGCGGGTCGCTGCAGAACATCGTTGTCAAAACCGAGGAGCACGGCAGAAAAGCAATCGAGTTTTTGAAAAGGAACCGGCTCGGCCGTGCAACCTTCCTCCCGCTCAATATTGTAAAGCCGAAGTTCCTCCCTTCCGACCAGAAACATAAGCTCTCAGACCAAGAAGCTTTTGTAGGTGTGGCCAGCGAGCTGATTCACTATAAGCCGGAGCATAAAGCAGCGATTGAGAGCCTGCTTGGCAACACGGTGATTGCTTCAGACCTGAAGGGAGCTTCCAGGCTCGCAGCTCTTGCCGGACATCGCTTGAGAATTGTGACGCTGGAAGGGGAAATCATCAACCCGGGCGGATCGATGACAGGCGGTGCGACGAGGCAAACCGGCAGTTCGCTCCTGAGCAGAAAAAACGAGCTTGAAGAACTGAAGGGCAAGCTGGAGGACATGGAAAAGAAAACAGCCATACTGGAAGAGACCGTGAAGCGACTAAAGACGGATGTTGCTGAAAAGTCAGCCGGGCTGGAACATATTCGGGAGCAAGGAGAAGAACTGCGGTCGAAAGTAAACGAAACACAGTCTTTGGTAAAACAGGCGGAAATCGTCAAGAAAAATATCAATGACCGCCTTTCACTCTACGATATTGAAGAAAAGGAACTTAAGTCCGAGTCGGCGACGATTGAATCGCGGATCGCGGAACTGACTGCCATATTGGAAGAAAGCGGAGAAAAGATCAATGGCTTGAACGAGAAGATCTCAACGCTGACGACAAGACGTGATCTTGAACGGAAATCCCGTGAAACACTTGGAAATGAAACGAGTGAGCTTGCGGCAAAATCGGCGGTTGCCAATGAGCAATTGGCTGCGCAAAAGCAGGAGCTTTCTCGGATTTCTAAAGAATTGAAGGAAGCGGAAAAACGGCATTCCTCGCTGCAGGCTGACCGGGAATGGCTTGACCAGCAATTGAACGGGCACCATACAACTGAAGAAGAGCTTGCAGTCGAAGCGGAAGAAAAAGCCGCAAAAAAGGCGGAGGCTGTCGAAACGATTTCGGTTTTACAGAATGAACGAGAGTCTCTTCGGGAAAAGGTCGAGCAAAAAGACGCTGAAGTCCGGGAACGGAAGCGGCAGAATCAGGGCCTTCTTAGAGCGATGAATGACACCGAAGTGAAAATGAACCGGTATGAAGTTGAGCTTGATTCAAGGCTAGAACGTCTCCGGGAGGAGTATGAGCTGACATTCGAAGGGGCAAAAAGCAAGTACACGCTGCCGATGGACGCGGAAGTAGCGCGTGAAAAAGTGAAACTGATCAAACGGGGCATTACGGAGCTTGGCGCCGTCAATCTTGGAGCAATTGAAGAGTTTGAAAGAGTGAATGAGCGCTATAGCTTTTTATCCGAACAGCAAGAAGACCTGCTTCATGCGAAGACGACGTTATTCAGCATCATGGATGAAATGGATGATGAAATGAAGAAGCGTTTCAGCTATACGTTCCACGCGATCCAAAATGAATTTGAAGGTGTTTTCCAGGCGCTGTTCGGAGGCGGAAGGGCGCAGCTGAAGCTCACTGATGAGCAGGATTTGCTGACGACAGGGGTAGACATTGTTGCCCAGCCGCCAGGGAAAAAATTGCAGAACCTCAGCCTGTTATCGGGCGGGGAGCGGGCTTTGACTGCGATCGCCCTGCTGTTTTCGATTCTTAAGGTACGCCCTGTCCCGTTTTGTATTTTGGATGAAGTCGAGGCAGCGCTTGATGATGCAAACGTACAGAGATTCAGTGATTATTTGCGCATGTTCAGCCAGGAAACTCAGTTCATCGTTATCACTCACCGACAGGGAACGATGCAGGGGGCGGATGTGCTCTACGGGGTGACCATGCAGGAATCCGGTGTCTCTAAACTCGTTTCTGTCAAAATGGAGGAAGAAAAGGCGCTTATTGAAATGTAAATTCAGGGAGGAAAAAAGATGAGTTTTTTTAAGAAACTGAAAGATAAATTCACCGCGTCCACCGATTCGGTATCGGAAAAGTTCAAAGACGGCCTGACGAAAACAAGGGACAGTTTTTCGGGAAAGGTCAATGACCTCGTCGCCCGCTACCGTAAAATCGATGAGGACTTTTTCGAGGAGTTGGAGGAGATCTTGATTCAGGCGGATGTCGGCTTTGACACCGTCATGGAGCTGGTCGAAGAATTAAAGATGGAAGTAAAGCGGCGCAACATCAAGGACCCGCTCGACGTCCAATCCGTCATTTCCGAGAAGCTTGTGGATATTTATGAACAAGGGGGGGAAGGAGCGAACCCTGAACTGAACATCCAGGAAGGCGGACTGACAATTATCTTATTTGTCGGTGTCAACGGAGTCGGTAAGACGACGACGATCGGAAAGCTTGCCCATATGTTCAAAGAAGAAGGCAAGAAAGTTCTGCTTGCTGCCGGCGATACATTCAGAGCCGGTGCGATTGACCAGCTGGAAGTTTGGGGACAGAGGGTCGGCGTTGACGTTATTAAGCAGGGAGAGGGCTCTGACCCGGCGGCTGTCATGTATGACGCTGTCCTTGCTGCCAAGTCACGGAAGGCCGATATTTTGCTCTGCGATACGGCGGGCCGCCTGCAGAACAAAGTAAATCTGATGAACGAGTTGGAAAAAGTGAAGCGTGTAATCGAACGCGAAGTCCCGGGTGCTCCGCATGAGGTCCTGCTCGTTCTCGACGCAACGACCGGGCAAAATGCCTTAATTCAGGCGAAAACCTTCAAAGAGGCGACAAACGTTTCAGGTATCGTTTTGTCCAAACTGGATGGAACAGCAAAGGGCGGTATTGTACTTGCAATTCGAAATGAGCTGCAAATCCCGGTTAAATTTGTCGGTCTCGGTGAAAAAATGGATGATCTTCAACAATTTGATCCTGAAAAATACGTGTACGGATTATTCGCCGATTCCATCGAAAACGCCGAGGAATAAGGCTCGGGCAACGCTTGACTTCTCTTTTTAAACTGTGTATTATGTATTGTAAAGGTTTTTAACTTAACAAGGCGGGATATTTGTGACGATGCTTGAGAAAACAACGCGGATCAATTATCTGTATGACTTTTATCAGTCGTTATTGACTCCGAAACAGCAAAGCTATATGTCCCTCTACTATCTTGATGATTTTTCCCTAGGCGAAATCGCCGAAGAATATGGGGTCAGCCGGCAAGCTGTATATGATAATATCAAGCGTACAGAGGCCATGCTGGAGGAGTATGAAGAGAAACTGCGCCTGTTTGAGAAATTTCAGACACGCAAGGAAATCATGGACGAAATGAAGCGCTCCGCTGCTGAGGGCAAGCTTGACCAGCAGGCTTTCCTGCAATTTGCAGCAGCGCTTACGGAATTGGATTAGGGGGCGGCATATATGGCATTCGAAGGATTGGCCGACCGACTGCAAAATACGATTCAAAAAATCCGCGGCAAAGGCAAGGTGAATGAGGCCGACGTCAAGGAAATGATGCGTGAGGTCCGCCTTGCGCTTCTGGAAGCGGATGTCAACTTCAAAGTGGTCAAGCAATTCGTCAAGAAGGTGAGCGAACGGGCCGTTGGGCAGGAAGTAATGAAGAGCCTGACACCTGGCCAGCAAGTCATCAAGGTCGTCAAAGAAGAACTGACAGAGTTGATGGGTGGCGAACAGAGCCAGATTGGCGTTGCCAAGCGGCCGCCGACCGTCATCATGATGACTGGTTTGCAAGGGGCCGGTAAGACGACGACAACAGGCAAGCTTGCTAACCTTCTTAGGAAGAAGCATAACCGGAAGCCGCTTCTTGTCGCGGCTGATATTTACCGCCCGGCAGCGATCAAGCAGCTTGAAACGCTCGGGAAGCAGCTTGATATGCCCGTGTTCTCGATGGGCGATCAGGTCAGCCCCGTGGAAATTGCTAAGAAGGCGATCGAGAAGGCGAAGGAAGAGCATTATGATTATGTTCTTATCGACACCGCCGGCCGCCTTCATATCGACGGCGAGCTGATGGATGAATTGAAACAAATCAAGGACATCGCGAACCCGGAAGAGATTTTCCTCGTCGTAGATGCGATGACCGGGCAGGATGCGGTCAACGTCGCTGAAAGCTTTAATGAGCAGTTGGGTGTTACCGGTGTCGTTCTGACGAAGCTTGACGGGGATACTCGCGGCGGTGCTGCACTGTCGATCCGTTCCGTTACCGGAAAGCCGATCAAATTCGTCGGTATGGGTGAAAAGCTGGACGCACTTGAACCGTTCCACCCTGAACGGATGGCTTCCAGGATTCTCGGCATGGGTGACGTTTTGAGCTTGATCGAAAAAGCACAATTGAATGTCGATGAGGAAAAGGCGAAGGAGCTTGAGCAAAAGTTCAAAACTGCTTCCTTTACTCTTGACGATTTTCTGGAGCAGCTTGGACAGGTCCGGAACATGGGGCCGCTCGATGAACTGCTGAAAATGATGCCTGGGGCCGGTAAGATGAAAGGCTTGAACAATCTCCAGGTTGACGAAAAGCAGATCGGACACGTGGAGGCGATCATCCGGTCGATGACGACGGATGAGAAGCAGCATCCCGAAACGATCAATGCATCGCGCCGGCGCCGGATTGCAAAAGGCAGCGGAACGTCCATCCAGGAAGTAAACCGATTGCTGAAGCAGTTCGAAGAGATGAAGAAAATGATGAAGCAGGTGACTGGCATGCAGCAAAAAGGGAAAAGAAAGGGCTTCAAGCTTCCTTTCATGTAAATTTCCTTTAGAAATTTTTACGTGTTAAGAAAAAACCCTTTACAAACAAATCATGTATTTGGTATTATACTATCTTGTGTGAAACTATTCGGAGGTGCTAGTAAAATGGCAGTTAAAATTCGTTTGAAGCGTATGGGAGCAAAAAAATCTCCTTTTTACCGTATCGTAGTTGCAGATTCCCGTTCACCACGTGACGGCAGAATCATCGAGGAAGTAGGAACATACAATCCGACAGCTCAGCCTGCTCTAGTAACAATCAATGAAGAAGCAGCGTTGAAGTGGATGCAAAATGGTGCGAAACCATCTGATACAGTTCGCAACCTGTTCTCTAAACAAGGCCTGATGGAAAAATTCCATAACGCAAAACTTAGCAAATAAGCGTGGCCGAAATGCAAGACTTGATTAAGTCGATCGTGAAGCCGATTGTTGATCATCCGGATGATGTGAAAGTTCATGCGGATGAAGAAGATCAGCGTGTCACCTACCGTCTATCGGTCCATAAACAGGATGTGGGCAAGGTCATCGGCAAGAACGGACGAGTTGCAAAAGCAATTCGGATGGTCGTCTATGCCGCAGCAGGGTCAAAACAACATAAGAAGGTCTACATGGAAATCGACGAATAAGGGGGAGGCATCAGCATCCCCTTTTTTTGTACCATTAAGATGGGGTGCGTAAGGTTAGAGAGAGTGAGCCCCGCTTCCGCTTCAGTACTGATCCATTAAATGATACGGAGGAGAAAACGATGCAGATTCTCCAAACGGTTGTTGTAAAGCAAGTTTTGACGGAAAAGAGCAAATCGGACTTACATAAGAAATACAAAGAAAACAAGCTGCAGCTGAAAAAGGAGTGCGACCAGCTTCTGTTCGAATGCAAAAAGCTTGAAAGAACCCGCAAATATTCTACAGGCAGCTTAAAGGCACAATTCGATAAAGAGATTGAATTGCGGAAGGATAAGATTAAGATGATCGACTTCCAAATTGAGCAGCTCGATCTTCTCCCATATGGCAGCGAGTTGAAGGACCAGGAAATCCAGGCGCTCGTTAATGTTGAAGTCGGAGATGATTGGCAGCAAATTGCAAAAGGGAAGACAATCGTCGTCAAAGACGGCATCATCGAAGAAATCAGATAGAGGTGAACTTGATGGAAAAATGGTTCAATGTAGGAAAAATCGTCAACACACATGGTATTCAGGGGGAAGTGCGTGTCATCTCCAAAACTGATTTTCCAGAAGAACGCTATGCTCCCGGCAATACTCTCCATCTCTTTCCTGAGAATCAAAAACAGCCTGTCGCACTGACAGTAAAGACTCACCGCAAACATAAGAACTTCGACTTACTCACCTTCGAAGGCTATCACAACATCAATGACGTCGAAAAATTTAAAAACAGTATCCTTAAAGTCACAGAGGATCAGCTCGGCACACTTCCGGAAGGGGAATTTTATTTCCATCAGATCATCGGCTGCACCGTTAAAACGATGGCGGGAGAAACGATAGGAGAAGTGAAAGAGATCTTAACGCCCGGTGCCAACGATGTATGGGTCGTCAAAGGGGAGAAAGGGCAGGAAGTGTTGATCCCCTATATTCCAGATGTCGTGAAGGACATTGACATTGCGAGCAAGACCATTATCATCGAGCCGATGGAAGGCTTGCTGCCATGATGAAAATTGATGTGCTGACTCTCTTCCCGGAAATGTTCACTGGGGTCCTCGGTTCCTCCATTTTGAAGAAGGCGGCAGAAAAAGAGGCGGTTTCTTACCGGCTCGTCAACTTTCGAGAATACTCGGATGACAAGCATAATACAGTCGATGATTATCCATACGGCGGCGGAGCAGGGATGGTGTTGAAGCCCCAGCCAGTTTTCGATGCGGTTGAGGCTCTCAAATCCGATGCAGCTCCGGGCACCCGTGTTATCCTTCTCTGCCCCCAAGGAGAGACATACAACCAAAAAAAGGCCGAAGAACTGGCAAAAGAAGACCATCTCATTTTTATCTGCGGACATTACGAAGGGTATGATGAGCGGATCCGCCAAAATATTGTAACCGATGAAATTTCGATCGGCGATTACGTGTTGACAGGCGGTGAAGTGGGGGCGATGGCGATGATTGACAGCATTGTCCGGCTGCTTCCCGGTGTGCTTGGCAACGAAGACTCGCCGGTGTATGACTCATTTTCCTCAGGGTTACTGGAGCATCCCCATTATACGAGACCAGCTGATTTCAGGGGTATGAAGGTGCCGGACGTGCTCTTATCCGGAAACCATAAGGAAATAGAAAAATGGCGGGTGCAGGAGTCGTTGAAAAGGACGAAGGAAAGACGGCCGGACCTCCTTGAAAAAATGACTCTTACAGATGAGCAAAAGAAGTGGCTGGAACGCTGAAAAAATGCGCAGCAACCGTTGCAATCAAGCTTTTGCTGTGATATGATTACCTTTGTGGTTTGGGGCAAATTGTCCCGGCTGGAACTACGGTGTTCCGCTGCATGTGTGAACGTATGCATGAGCATCGGTTGGAAGGAGTTGAATACGATGCACAAATTGATTGAGGAAATTACAAAAGATCAGCTTCGCAATGATCTGCCGGCATTCCGCCCTGGTGATACAGTACGTGTCCACGTTAAAGTTGTTGAGGGAACACGTGAGAGGATCCAGCTTTTTGAAGGGGTAGTCATCAAGCGCCGAGGCGGCGGGATCAGTGAAACTTTCACTGTTCGCAAAATCTCTTACGGCGTAGGTGTTGAGCGTACATTCCCTGTACACACACCAAGAATTGCGAAACTTGAAGTCGTGCGTCGCGGTAAAGTTCGCCGTGCGAAACTTTACTACCTGCGTAACCTTCGCGGTAAAGCAGCCCGTATCAAAGAAATTCGATAATAAACCTGTCGAGCGGCTTTCTTCCGAGAAAGGCCGCTTGCCGGATGAAAGAAGGAAAAAGGAGCTTGCTTGCAAGCTCCTTTTGTCCATTCTTAGCGGGCGTAGCAAGAAAAGAGAGCTCCTATCCGGAAACCAATAAATGGTTGTTTCTTTTCTATTGTTTACTCTTCATGTAAAATGGTGAATACATAAGAAATAGGCTGACGGCTTTACCGAGGGAAGCGGAAAGCGGGCGGCGAGTATGCTGCTCTTACAGTTTGGATAGGATGGTGGAGAAATGGCTAAAGAGAAAAATGAGCTGTGGGAATGGATCAAGGCACTGCTGATCGCGGTCGGCTTAGCAGCACTTATCCGGTATTTCCTATTTGCGCCGATCGTGGTGGATGGCTTGTCCATGATGCCGACACTTCACAATGGCGACAGGATGATCGTCAACAAATTCGGCAAGCCCGACCGTTTTGATATTGTCGTTTTCCATGCACCGGAGCAAAAGGATTATATCAAAAGGGTGATCGGGCTTCCTGGCGACACGGTCGAATACAAGAATGATGTACTTTACATAAATGGTAAAGCATATCAGGAAGATTATCTCGACGCTTACAAAAAGGAAATCACTGACGGACCGCTTACTGAGGATTTTACGCTGGAAGAATTGACCGGACAGAAAACAGTTCCGGAAGGAGAAATCTTCGTGATGGGGGACAATCGGCGGTTCAGTAAGGACAGCCGGCATATCGGACCGGTTGCGATCGAGAAAGTGATCGGCGACACCAATTTTGTTTACTGGCCGGTCAAAGATATCCGTTTTGTGAAGTAGAAGCTGGAGGATAAAATATAATGACGATACAATGGTTTCCCGGTCATATGGCGAAGGCCCGCAGGGAAATAACTGAAAAACTAAAGCTTGTTGATATTATATTCGAATTGGTAGATGCAAGGATTCCTGTTTCATCAGCAAATCCGATGATGGGTGAGATTATTCAGCATAAACAAAAGGTTATTTTGCTGAATAAGGCGGATATGGCAGACCGAGAGGCGACAAACCGCTGGATCCAGCACTATGCAGCGAAGGGCCAAAAAGCACTTGCGATCAATTCCCAAGCCGGGAGCGGCATGAAGGAAATCATCAAGGCGGCAGAGGAGATTCTTTCTGAAAAAAGGGAGCGGCAAAGAGCGAAGGGAATGCGGCCGCGGGCAATTCGGGCGATGATCATCGGAATTCCGAATGTCGGAAAGTCGACGCTGATAAACCGCCTTGCCAAGAAGAATATTGCAAAGACAGGCAACACGCCTGGTGTGACGAAGGCCCAGCAATGGATCAAAGTGGGCAAGGAACTCGAACTGCTCGACACTCCCGGGATTCTTTGGCCCAAATTCGATGACCCTGAAACCGGCTATAAGCTTGCCCTGACAGGTGCGATCAAAGATACCCTCCTGAACATGCAGGACATTGCAATCTTTGCCTTGAGGTTTCTTGAAGCATATTACCCTGAAAAGCTCAAGGAACGCTATGGGATTGACAAGCTGACAGATGATATGCCTACTCTTTTCATGGTGATTGGCAAAAGGAGAGGCTGTCTTTCAGCCGGAGGCGAAATCGATTATGACAAGACTGCTGAGACGATTGTCAGAGACATGCGGCTCCAGCATTTTGGTCCTATTACATTTGATATGCCAGAACAAGATCCAACATGAGGCCCTGTATAACAGGGTCTTTATTTTTGACTGAAATGGCCGATATAGAGAATAGAAAGAGTGTGAGTATGATGGCGAAAATGACGATTGCCAGTATCAAGGATAGGCTATCCCGAATTGAAGAGGGGGACCCGTTCCTCTCCGTTCTATACGAGGATGAACGGAAAGGTGTAAGACGTCTGCTTGAAAGCTGGGAAAAACAGAAAGAGCAGGAGAAATTGCGGAAAGCACAATATGCCGAAATGCAGTCATTTGAAAATAAGGCGCGTGAAGAAGGATACCGGGTAATTGCGGGAATCGATGAGGCCGGCAGAGGCCCGCTTGCAGGGCCGGTCGTGTCAGCATCAGTAATATTGAAGGAAGATGCATACATAAGCGGATTGAACGATTCGAAGGTGCTGAGCGCAGTTCGCCGTGATGAGTTGTTTGAGGAAATCATGGGGGCTGCACTTTCAGTCGGGGTTGGGATCGTCTCCGCCGAGGAGATTGATAAGAGCAATATATATGTCGCCACGAAAAAAGCGATGCTGGCGGCTATTGCCGACATGCATATCGATCCTGATATCCTGTTGATCGACGCGGTTCGGCTCGGCTCACCTTACCCCGAGGAAGCGATCATCAAAGGGGACGCAAAAAGTGTTTCGATTGCAGCAGCATCAATTGTGGCGAAAGTTACACGTGACCGGCTGATGCGCGAGTATGACGGGATGTATCCCGAGTACGGTTTTATCAGGCATATGGGATACGGAACGAAAGAACACTTGGAGCAAATTGCGCAATATGGACCATGTGAGATTCACAGGATGACATTCGCTCCGATTAAAGGCGTTTAAAAAGACGATAATCACGCATCCGGCAAAAGAGGGAGGAACTGAAATGGCCGATGTTCAATCTGTATTTAGGAAGATATTCGCAAATCAATCGATAGAAAACAAAGGTCCTCTGCAGTTCAGAAGCGGCCAGATCTTTTATGGGACGATCCAGAAGCTGTTTCCGAACCAGCTCGCGGAGATCAAGCTCGGTTCCCATACGCTTGTAGCCAAGTTGGAAATTCCGCTTGCCGCTGGCCAAGGCTACTGGCTTCAAGTCGCTTCCGCAGAAGGGGAGCCGAAGCTTAGGCTGCTCGATGGACAGGGAGGCGGCATGCAAAAGCCGGATGCGGCTGAATCTCTCTTGCAGCGGCTGTCGCTTCCGAATGACGCGGCAAACAGGAAAATGGCCGATTTTTTCATCCGTGAAAGCTTGCCGCTTACGAAAGAGGAAGTCGTACAGGCATCACAGCTTCTGAAAAAAGCGGAAAGCCTCGATACGGCGCTGGAAACGATCAAGTTTATGAGCAACAGAAAAATGCCTCTGACGGAGAATGTTTTCACCTCTTTGCAGCAAGCAGGCAAGGAAACGCCGAGCCATGAACTGGTCGGCCGCCTGCGAACTGCAATTGGTGCAGAACAGGAGACAGCTACAGGAAAAGCAATCCTTTCCCTGATCGGTTCAAGGGATGGTACACAGTCAGGGGAAGCAGCAGGGAAAGTCCTGAATCACTTGTTCAGCCTGGCTGCCAGTTCCAGCAAGGCTTCTTCAGCTGTGCAGGAGACCGCTTTGTCCATTATTCGCAAGGTTGATCTCCCTCCAGACGGGGCGACAGGCCTCCAACGAGCGGAAGGAGCTGCACGATTGCTTAGTCTGATAGCCCCAACTCCCCAGAGTGCGTCCTCTTCGAGTGTACGCGCTTCCGCGGTACCGGAACCTAAATGGACTGACCAGGAAGCGCAATTGGTCAGGGAGCTTGCTGTGCTCTCCGAACGGCATTTTGGCCGCCAAGAAGCACTAGGACAAATCAAAACGGCTCTTGGAAGGACAGGGCTGTTTTACGAGGCTGGGCTCATCAAGACTGGCGGAGAAGAGATGAAATGGGAGGAAATGCTAAAGCCGCTGCTTGTCCGCCATATCCAAGAACAAGCAGACGGACTGCCGTCAAAAGATGCCGCACAGCAGCTATTATTAAAGATGAACGGCCAGCAGCTGCTCAGTTATGAGAGCGGACCGATCCAGCATTTGATGTTCGAAATTCCTCTTAAATTGAGCAGCTTTGAAACGACAATGAAGATGCAATGGTCAGGAAAAAGGACGGAAAAAGGCGCAATTGACCCGGACTTCTGCCGAATCATCTTTTACCTGGAGCTTGAGAGGCTCGATGAGACGGTTGTAGACATGCAAATTCAAAACCGAGTCGTTGCTGTCCGTCTGATCAACGGCGATCAACAGTTGCAAGAGCTTGCCCAATCATTCCTTCCAGAGCTGAAATCGGGCCTTAAAGAGATGGGGTATACACTTTCTTCTGTTCATTTCGACATGCCGGAGGAAGGCGAGAAAACAGCTGCCCAGATGGCCCCCTATTACCGTGGGCAGACATCTTACAGCGGAGTTGATATACGGATATGAGCGCTGAAAAAGACAAGATTCAGAGAAAAGAAGCGATCGCTTTGCGGTATCAGCCGGATGCCCAGGACGCACCTGTCGTGACAGCGAAAGGAAAAGGCCTCGTTGCCGAGCAAATTCTTGAAAAAGCGAAGAGTCATCATATACCGGTCCAGGAAGACCCTTCACTTGTGGAACTGCTCGGCCAGCTGAACATTAATGAAGCGATCCCGGAAGAGCTGTACAAAGCGGTCGCCGAAGTATTCGCTTTCGTTTACAAGCTTGATAGAAACAAAGGGAAAGAGGAAGATGGACATCTTTAAGGTAGACAATCCATCTTCCTTCTACTACAATTAAAACGCAAACAATTTTTTGACAGTTTGATAGGAGGATGGAAGATGAATATCCACGAATACCAAGGTAAAGAAATCCTCAGAAAATATGGGGTTGCGGTACCTAATGGCAAGGTGGCATTTACCGTTGATGAAGCGGTGGAAGCGGCTAAGTCGCTCACGCCTGGAGTATGTGTTGTTAAAGCGCAGATTCATGCGGGCGGACGCGGAAAAGCCGGCGGTGTCAAGGTTGCAAAGAATCTTGATGAAGTACGTACATATGCAGAGGAAATCCTCGGCAAAACATTGGTGACACACCAAACAGGACCTGAAGGAAAAGAAGTCAAACGCCTCTTGATCGAAGAAGGCTGCGATATCAAAAAGGAATATTATGTAGGAATCGTCGTTGACCGTGAGACAGACCGCGTTGTCCTTATGGCTTCCGAAGAAGGCGGTACCGAAATCGAAGAAGTGGCAGAGAAAACACCTGAGAAAATCTTTTATGAAGTGGTCGATCCAGTTGTCGGCTTGACAGGTTTCCAGGCACGCCGCATCGCATTTAATATCAACATTCCTAAGGAGCTTGTCGGCAAAGCTGCTAAATTTATGCTTGGCCTTTACAGCGCTTTCACTGACAATGACTGCTCTATCGCCGAAATCAACCCTCTCGTCGTGACAGGAGACGGCAATGTCATGGCACTTGATGCGAAGCTGAACTTTGATGATAATGCATTGTTCAGACATAAAGACATCGTAGACTACCGTGACCTTGATGAAGAAGATCCGAAAGAAATAGAAGCTTCCAAATATGACCTGAGCTATATCTCCCTTAATGGGAATATCGGATGTATGGTCAATGGAGCGGGCCTTGCAATGGCTACAATGGATATCATCAAGCACTATGGCGGAGATCCCGCAAACTTCCTTGATGTTGGGGGCGGTGCGACAGAAGAGAAAGTGACCGAAGCCTTCAAAATCATCCTATCCGATGAGCATGTCAAAGGCATTTTCGTCAATATCTTCGGCGGCATCATGAAATGTGACATCATCGCATCCGGTGTAGTCGCTGCAGCGAAGCAGCTTGGACTTGAAGTGCCGCTCGTAGTCAGACTCGAAGGCACTAACGTGGATCAAGGCAAGCAGATCCTGAAAGAATCCGGACTGAACATCGTTCCCGCTGAATCGATGGCGGACGGAGCTCAAAAGATCGTGAAACTTGTTGGATAATTTTGCTTGCGCCTGCAAGCGAGAATTTTGAAAGGCAGGGAAAAACATGAGCGTTTATGTAAACAAAGATACGAAGGTCATTGTACAAGGCATCACGGGCTCTACTGCCCTATTCCATACAAAACAGATGCTTGAGTATGGCACGAAAATCGTCGGCGGCGTCACACCTGGCAAAGGCGGTACAGAAGTTGAGGGCGTTCCGGTTTTCAATACGGTTGCAGAAGCAGTAAAAGAAACCGGCGCAAATGCTTCCGTCATTTATGTTCCGGCACCTTTCGCAGCGGATGCGATCCTCGAAGCGGTCGATGCGGAGCTTGATCTTGCCATCTGTATTACAGAGCATATTCCGGTACTTGACATGGTAAAAGTCGTCCGTTATATGGAAGGCAAGAAAACACGACTCGTCGGTCCAAACTGCCCTGGCGTCATCACTCCAGGCGAGTGCAAGATCGGCATTATGCCGGGCTACATTCATACAAAAGGCCATGTAGGCGTCGTTTCACGCTCTGGTACGCTGACATATGAAGCTGTTCATCAATTGTCCCAGGCGGGTGTCGGCCAGTCTACAGCTGTAGGCATCGGCGGAGACCCTGTAAATGGAACGAACTTTATCGATGTATTGACAGCGTTCAATGACGATCCTGAAACGGAAGCCGTCATCATGATCGGTGAAATCGGCGGAACAGCCGAAGAAGAAGCGGCTGAGTGGATAAAAGCCAACATGAAGAAACCGGTTGTCGGTTTCATCGGCGGCCGCACAGCACCTCCAGGAAAGCGTATGGGCCATGCCGGCGCCATCATTTCCGGCGGCAAAGGTACAGCTGACGAAAAAATCCGCGTCATGAACGAATGCGGAATTAAAGTGGCTGAAACACCGGCTGTCATCGGTGAGACGATGATCGGTGTCTTGAAAGAAAGAGGCCTTTACGAAAAGTGTAAAACTCATTAATCCTTACCGGCCCCTCGTTATTCGAGGGGCTATACCTGTTTAAAATATAATATGGAAGAAAAGGTGGCTGATTTCGATTTTTATTAAAAATCTCGTCCGCTTGTCACATTGCTATTCCCTCTCCCGCGTAAGCATTGCAACACTGATCGCCGACGATCCGACACTTGCATCCACCCACTCTTTATCCCCTGCAAATCTATCCTCTATCCTCCGTGTGAACACCGCCAAAGCAAATCTCATTCACGAAGAAATCCAAAAGGTTCCGATCGAACCACTGATGGAACTTTATCAATCACGTAACGTTTCATTTATTCCAATAACAAGTCCGCACTATCCTAGCATGCTGAAGGAAATCTATGACCCGCCCGTTCTGTTATTCGCAAAAGGTGAAGTGAGCCTGCTTAACCGCCAATGCCTTGCCGTTGTTGGGGCGAGAGACGCCGGAGGATATGCCGGAACCGCTCTCGATCTGCTGTTGCCAAGACTTGTTTCCCGGGGTATCGTCATCGCAAGCGGGCTTGCCAAAGGTACAGATACGCTGGCCCATGAAAAAACGATCCGTCTCCAAGGCAAGACGATTGGTGTAATGGCTGGAGGGTTCTTTCACGTATACCCGCGGGAAAATCGGAGGCTGGCGGAAGAAATGGCCCAGGATCACTTGCTTATTAGCGAATATCCGCCAATATCACGCCCGCAAAAATGGCATTTTCCTATGCGTAACCGAATTATCAGCGGCATTGCCAAGGGTACCCTCATTGTCCAGGCAAAGCGAAAAAGCGGTTCCTTGATCACGGCGGACCGGGCACTTGAGGAAGGACGGGAAGTATTTGCTGTCCCTGGACCGATCGGCTTTCCTTTATCCGAAGGAACAAATCACCTGATACAGCAGGGGGCAAAGCTTGTCATGAATGCAGAGGATATATTGGCTGAACTTGAATGCTAGCGAGAGGCAAACCTGCATTTTTTTAAGGAAATTCCACCTTCCAGTAGAGGTTGAAAATGGCAAAATGTTAAGAAAAAAAGTAAAAAGCCTTGCAATTATCCGTATAGTGGGATAGATTTTTCCAAAGAAGCAATTCAAGGCGGATGAAAAGAATTTTTGACCGGGCGTTGACAAACACCCATTGCCCATATAGTATTTACACTGATTTGCAGAGAAGAATGTGCATTCGACAGCAGGCGTTTGGAATTGCTTGCCATGGACATGATTCTTCCGTAGCAATTCGTGTTTACATCACCTCCAGGGAGGACTATGCATGTCTGATTATTTAGTAATAGTGGAATCGCCGGCAAAGGCGAAAACAATAGAAAGATACTTAGGAAAAAAATACAAGGTAAAAGCATCGATGGGCCACGTGCGGGATTTGCCTAAAAGCCAAACGGGCGTTGATACTGAAAACAATTATGATCCTAAATATATAACTATTAGAGGAAAAGGCCCTGTTTTGAAAGAACTAAGAACGGCTGCCAAAAAAGCGAAAAAAATCTATCTCGCGGCTGACCCGGATCGTGAGGGTGAGGCGATTGCATGGCATCTTGCACATAGTCTGAACATCGATATCCATTCAGACTGCAGAGTCGTGTTCAACGAAATCACAAAAGACGCGATCAAAGAGTCGTTTAAATCCCCGAGACCTATCAATTTGGACCTTGTTGATGCACAGCAGGCGAGACGGATTTTGGACCGGCTGGTCGGTTACAACATCAGCCCTCTTTTATGGAAGAAAGTGAAAAAAGGACTGAGCGCAGGTCGGGTACAATCAGTGGCTGCCCGGCTGATCATCGATCGTGAGAATGAAATCAAAGCGTTTGTTCCGGAAGAGTATTGGACAATCGACAGCCTTTTCACAAAAGGGAAAGATACATTCCAAGCCGGCTTTTTCGGAATTGGTGACAAACGTGAAAAGCTTTTGTCAGAGGAAGATGTGAACAGGGTCCTGAAATTGATCAACGGTGACAAGTTCACTGTATCATCGGTACAACGGAAAGAAAGAAAGCGGAATCCTGCGCTGCCGTTTACAACCTCCTCGCTTCAACAGGAAGCAGCCAGGAAACTGAACTTCAGGGCGAAGAAGACGATGATGCTTGCCCAGCAGCTTTACGAAGGCGTTGATTTAGGAAAAGAAGGAACGGTCGGTCTGATCACTTACATGAGGACAGACTCAACCCGGATTTCTGAAGTCGCTCAACAGGAAGCATCCGAATACATTCATTCTCAATTCGGAGAAGAATACGGCAAGAAAACACAAGCGAAAGAAAAAAAGAAGGCAAATGCACAAGATGCGCATGAGGCTGTCAGGCCAACAAGCACTATGCGTGAGCCAAATGTGGTAAAATCTTATTTAAGCCGTGATCAGTACCGGCTGTATAAACTGATATGGGAACGATTTATCTCAAGCCAGATGGCACCGGCAGTTATGGATACGATGACAGTCGACCTTGTTAACGGAGAAGTTCTTTTCCGTGCCAACGGCTCAAAAGTGAAGTTTCCTGGATTCATGAAAGTTTATGTAGAAGGAAATGATGATCAGCAGGAAGAGAAGGACAATATGCTGCCATCATTGGAAGAAGGCGACGTCGTCAAAGCGGAAGACATTGCGCCGAAACAGCATTTCACTCAGCCGCCTCCGCGATATACAGAAGCGAGGCTGGTCAAAACGCTTGAAGAGCTGGGTATTGGAAGGCCTTCAACATACGCCCCTACATTGGATACCATTCAGAAACGCGGCTATGTCGCATTGGAGAATAAGCGATTCATCCCGACAGAATTGGGTGAAATCGTACATGAATTGATGAAAGAGTTTTTTCCGGAAATCATTGATGCCGACTTCACTGCCAAAATGGAGAGTGACCTCGATAAAGTGGAAGCCGGGCAAACGGAATGGGTTTCTGTCATCGATGGGTTTTACAAGGAATTTGAAAAGAGCCTGAAAGTCGCCGAAGCGGAGATGCAAGAGGTGGAGATTAAGGATGAGCCTGCAGGTGAGGACTGCGAACTATGCGGGAACCCGATGGTCTTCAAGATGGGCCGCTACGGAAAATTCATGGCTTGCAGCAACTTCCCTGACTGCCGGAATACGAAGCCGATCGTCAAGCAAATCGGTGTCACCTGCCCAACTTGTAAAAAGGGCAACGTGATTGAGCGGAAGAGCAAGAAAAAACGGATTTTCTATGGCTGTGACCGCTATCCGGACTGTGATTTCCTTTCGTGGGATAAACCGCTTGAGCGTCCGTGTCCGAAGTGCAGCGGTCTGCTCGTCGAGAAGAAGCTGAAAAAAGGCATCCAGGTACAGTGCACGGCATGTGATTATAAGGAACAGACCGTGCAATAATCGAAAGACAGCAAATGACAGTCAAACATAACCATTAATGGAAGGAAACGGGCGATTTTCGCTCGTTTTCGCTATTTATCGACATTTTTTATTCGGATTATTTTTCATTCGGTGGCTGATGGTGTAAAATGCTTAAGGGATTAGGAATGAGCGTAATGGTTTATGGGATATGCAGGAGGGATTGCAGTGGCTGAAAAGGTCAATGTAGTAGGTGCAGGGCTCGCAGGAAGTGAAGCGGCATGGCAGCTCGCAAAAAGAGGAATAGAAGTAGATCTATATGAAATGCGTCCGGTAAAGCAGACACCGGCACATCATACCGATAAATTTGCCGAACTTGTTTGCTCAAACTCGCTGAGGGCAAATGCTCTGACAAATGCAGTCGGTGTGCTGAAAGAAGAGATGCGGGCACTTGATTCGGTGATCATCGAAGCTGCAGACCGCTCTTCTGTTCCGGCTGGAGGAGCGCTTGCGGTAGATCGCCACGAATTTGCTGGTTATGTGACTGAAAAAGTGAAAAACCATCCTCTTGTCACCGTACACAATGAAGAAATCACTGACATCCCTTCAGGAATTACGATCATTGCTACTGGCCCGCTTACGAGTGAAGCTCTTTCTTCCAAATTAAAGGGAATGACGGGCGAGGAATATTAATATTTCTATGATGCGGCAGCACCAATTGTCGAAAAAGACAGCATCGATATGGACAAGGTATACTTGAAATCCCGCTATGATAAAGGGGAAGCGGCCTATTTGAACTGCCCAATGAACGAGGAGGAATTCAACCGTTTTTACGAGGCGCTAATCGCAGCGGAGACTGTTCCGCTGAAAGAGTTCGAAAAGGAGATCTTTTTTTGAAGGCTGCATGCCGATTGAGGTAATGGCGGCAAGGGGCAAAAAAACGATGCTTTTCGGTCCGATGAAACCGGTTGGCCTAGAAGATCCTCGTACTGCCAAACGGCCATATGCAGTTGTCCAGCTTCGCCAAGACGATGCTGCCGGCACTTTGTATAACATTGTCGGTTTCCAGACACATCTCAAATGGGGGCCGCAAAAGGAAGTTCTTCAGCTGATCCCTGGCTTGGAGAATGTTGAAATCGTCCGATACGGTGTAATGCACCGAAACACCTTCATCAATTCGCCGAAGGTACTAGCGCCAACCTACCAGTGTTAAAGAACGGCAGAATCTGTTCTTTGCCGGACAGATGACGGGTGTGGAAGGGTATGTCGAATCGGCAGCAAGCGGTCTGACAGCCGGCATTAATGCGGCAAGACTGGCCAAAGGCGAGAATCTTGTTGTCTTCCCGCCTGAGACAACAATCGGCAGCATGGCGCACTACATCACGAAAACAAATGCGAAGAGTTTCCAGCCGATGAACGTCAATTTCGGTCTCCTGCCGGAGCTTCCTGAAAGAATCCGGGACAAGAAATTGAAGTATGAAAGGTATGCAGAACGAGCTTTGGGAACAATTCGAAACTTTGTGAAAAATTTGTAACATTCATTGCGCAGGTCGCTGAATTGTGTTAATATTTAGTAGCCTTATTGGGGTGATCGAATGAACCAGTCTTTACATGGACATGTATCATCATTCATTGAATACTTACAAATTGAGAAAAACTATTCAGCATTGACCATTAAATTCTACACGGAAGATATTGAAGACTTTTGTATGTTCATGAACGAGCAAAGCATCGCTGATTTTGCAGACGTCGACTATTATGCCGCCCGGCTTTATGTGGCCGGACTCCATGACAGGCAGTACGCCAGAGCAAGCGCATCGAGGAAGATTTCTTGCCTGCGGAGTTTGTACAGGTTTTTGGCTAGGGAAAAGCATGTTAAGGAAAACCCTTTTTTGCTTGTCAGCCAACCAAAGCAGGGCGTCAGGCTGCCAAAGTTTTTCTATGAGGAGGAAATGGAAAAACTGTTTGCTGCCTGTGACCCTGAAACGCCGCTCGGGGTAAGAAATCTCGCACTTTTGGAAATTCTTTATGCGACGGGAATCCGGGTCAGTGAATGTGCAGGTCTCAGGCTCCAGGACATTGATTTGGAGCTTTCGACTCTGTTGGCCAGGGGCAAGGGGAGAAAAGAGCGCTATGTACCGTTCGGTAGTTTTGCGCAGGATGCGTTGGAACGATATCTGGCAAATGGACGGATGGCATTAATGACGGGGAAAGAGGAGCATAAAACTTTGTTCGTCAATTCCCGTGGAGGCCCGCTAACCCCAAGAGGCATCAGTCACATTTTGCAGAAGCTGATCGACAGCACAGCTTTAACTGGCGGAATACATCCGCATATGCTCCGCCACAGCTTTGCGACGCATCTGCTGAACAATGGAGCGGATATGCGGACGGTACAAGAACTGCTCGGCCATGCACACCTGTCCTCCACACAGGTGTATACGCATGTGACGAAAGAACATCTCCGCAATACGTATATGCAGCACCATCCCAGGGCATAGTCCGGAAAATTGGAGGAATGAACATGGGGCAATTTCACGCGACAACGATCTTTGCAGTTATTCACAACGGCGAGTGTGCGATGGCCGGAGACGGGCAAGTAACATTAGGCAATTCAGTTGTGATGAAGCACACTGCCCGAAAGGTACGTAAGCTTTTTAACGGAAAAGTTTTGGCTGGGTTTGCCGGTTCAGTTGCTGACGCATTTACTTTGTTTGAAAAATTTGAAGCCAAGCTTGAAGAATATAACGGCAATTTGCAGCGTGCGTCTGTCGAATTGGCAAAAGAATGGCGGGGCGATAAGATGCTGCGCCAGCTTGAAGCGATGCTGATCGTTATGGACAAGGAAAACCTGCTTCTTGTTTCAGGTACAGGAGAAGTCATCGAGCCGGATGATGGCATCCTTGCGATCGGATCCGGTGGCAACTATGCTCTCGCTGCCGGCAGGGCGCTGAAGAATTATTCAGGTGAAAGTCTGAGTGCAAAAGAAATGGCGAAAGCGGCGCTTGAGATCGCGGCTGATATTTGTGTGTTCACAAATCGGAATATCATTGTGGAAGAACTTTAAATTACGGTCACATGCCGTATAGGGAGGGACTAATTTGGTTCAAGCATACAAAGGGTCCGACATGACGCCAAGACAAATCGTAGAAAAGCTTGATCAGTTTATTATCGGTCAGCGCGACGCAAAAAGGGCGGTTGCCGTTGCACTCCGCAATCGGTTCCGCCGCGGCCGGCTCGCTCCGGAAATTCGGGATGAGATCATTCCAAAAAATATTTTGATGATCGGACCGACCGGAGTTGGAAAGACTGAGATTGCCCGAAGGATGGCAAAGCTAGTTGGTGCTCCATTTATCAAAGTGGAAGCGACGAAGTTCACGGAAGTCGGGTATGTCGGCCGGGATGTTGAATCCATGGTCCGGGATCTTGTCGAAACCTCTATCCGAATCGTAAAAGAGGAAAAGATGCTTGAAGTGCGGGATCAGGCAGAAAAACAGGCGAACGAAAGGCTCGTTGAATTGCTTGTCCCGGCCAAGAAAAAATCCGAAGGCTTTAAAAATCCGTTTGAAATGATTTTTGGCGGCGGCCAGGAGGCTTCCGAGGATAATAGTCAGTCAAATCAGGAAGAGCTCAATAACCGTGAAAAGCGGAGAATGATGGCGGAAAAGCTGGCGGAAGGTGAGCTTGAGAATCTGATCGTGCAAGTGGAAGTGGAAGAACAGCAGGCTTCAATGTTCGATTTCCTTCAAGGATCGGGCATGGAGCAAATGGGGATGAATATGCAGGATGCCCTTGGCAGCCTGATGCCAAAGAAAAAGAAAAAACGCAAGCTGCCTGTCAAGGACGCAAGGCAGATCCTGATTAATGACGAGGCGCAAAAGCTGATTGATATGGATGAAGTGTCGCAGCTTGCTGTTTTTCGTGCGGAGCAGACCGGTATCATTTTCATTGATGAAATCGATAAGATTGCGAGTAGCGGCAGCCAGTCGTCATCTGCAGATGTATCACGGGAGGGTGTTCAGCGTGATATCCTGCCGATTGTGGAAGGATCGACAGTAGTGACCAAATATGGCCCGGTAAAGACCGACCATGTGCTTTTTATTGCAGCAGGAGCCTTCCATATCGCCAAGCCATCAGATCTTATCCCTGAATTGCAGGGCCGTTTTCCGATCCGGGTTGAACTTGGCAAATTGACGGTAGAGGACTTTGTCAAAATATTGACCGAGCCGGATAATGCTTTGATCAAACAATACAAAGCATTATTGGAAACAGAAGGTATACAAATAGAATTTTCTGACGAGGCTATAAATAGATTAGCCCAAATCGCCTTTGAGGTGAATCAGAACACCGATAATATCGGGGCACGCCGTTTGCATACGATATTGGAAAAATTGCTGGAGGACCTTTCTTTTGAAGCTCCAGACGTCACGTTGGAGAAAGTGAACATTACACCTCAATATGTTGACAGCAAATTAGGCGAAATAGCAAAAAACAAGGATTTGAGCCAGTTCATACTATAGTTTGTTTCCTCTTCTCGGCTTAAGGGAAAAGGAGAAGCACAGCAACAATTGAACGTACAAGATTTGGAGGAGATTTTATGAAATTATTAGACAGAACAAGAACAATTAATGTGATGCTGCAGAGAGCAGCAGGAAAACCGGTGAATTTTGCGGAAATGGCTGAAACCCTAAGCGATGTAATCGAGGCGAATGTGTATGTACTGAGCCGCCGCGGAAAGCTTCTCGGTTATGCAATCAATCAGCAGATCGAAAATGAGCGTATGATCAAAATGATCGAAGACCGCCAGTTTCCAGAAGAGTATACGAAGAATCTTTTCCATATTACCGAAACATCATCCAACTTGGATGTGAACAGTGAGCACAGTGCCTTCCCTGTTGAAAACAAAGACTTGTTCGGCACAGGCCTGACAACAATTGTTCCAATTATCGGCGGCGGTGAGAGACTGGGCACGCTTATCCTCGCCCGTCTGCAGGAAGAATTCAATGATGACGATTTGATCTTGGCCGAATATGGCGCAACTGTTGTCGGAATGGAAATTTTGCGCGAGAAAGCAGAAGAAATCGAAGAAGAAGCTAGAAGCAAGGCTGTCGTTCAAATGGCCATCTCTTCTCTCTCCTATAGTGAACTGGAAGCCATTGAGCATATTTTTGAAGAACTGAACGGGACTGAGGGTCTGCTTGTTGCTTCGAAAATTGCAGACAGAGTCGGAATCACACGCTCCGTCATCGTCAATGCGTTAAGAAAACTGGAAAGTGCAGGGGTAATCGAATCTCGTTCCCTCGGTATGAAAGGAACATACATTAAAGTATTGAACTCGAAGTTCTTGAAAGAGCTGGAAAAGCTTAAATCAAACTAAATACTTAAGAATTTACAATAACCACCAATTATTATTGGTGGTTATTTTAGTTTATGGGAATATAGTCCTACTTTCGGCAAAACACAACAATTTTTCACAAAAAATCCTCGTCGTGATATAGACCAAAGTCCGTTTAAAGCATACAATAAGGTATAGTTTGATGCTAATGATAGAGAACTTTGGAAAGTGGTGTCGAATTTGGAATTATTCTCAGGAAATATATCCTTGCTTTCGAAGGCACTGGATTATTCTTCATTAAAACAAAAAGTAACTGCCCAGAACATTGCAAATGCAGACGTACCGAATTATAAAAGCAAGGGCGTTAGTTTCAATAGCATGCTCAACGAGGCTTCCCAGCAACAATTGAAAGCATATCGAACAGATCCTAGACATCTACCGTTTGCTTCTCAACAAGGGCAGCCTTCTATTTATGTCAAAAACGGCCTTCAGTATCAGGACAATGGTAACAATGTCGACATCGACAAAGAGATGTCCGACCTTGCTACTAACCAAATTTACTATAATGCATTGATTGAGCGCCTGAATGGCAAATTCTCGACGCTTCAATCTGTGTTGAGAGGAGGAAATTAACGATGTCTATGTTTAACAGCATGAACATCTCCTCATCGGCGTTGACAGCGCAGCGGCTGAGGATGGATACCATTTCGTCCAATATGGCGAATGTTGATTCGACAAGAGGAAAGTTCGTTGATGGAGAGTGGCAGCCGTACAGAAGAAAGATGACCGTTATGCAGCCACAAGAACAGTCTTTTTCCTCATTTTTCCGCAAAGAGCTTTCAAATGCCTCAAATAAGGGAATGAACGGAGTGAAGGTTACAAGGATTGAAGAGGATGAATCGCCGTTCAAGCTTGTGTATAACCCAGAACACCCTGATGCCAACGCGGATGGCTATGTAGAAATGCCGAATGTAGATCCGCTCCGGGAAATGGTAGACCTTGTCAGCACGACAAGATCGTATGAGGCGAATGTCACAGTTTTGAACGCCTCAAAGTCGATGTTGATGAAAGCTTTGGAATTGGGTAAATAGGATCAACGAATAAAACCGGGTTTAATGGCGAGGGGTAAGAGCCGGATACCCGCTGGAGGTTAGCAACCATGGCAATTCAAAATATCGTTTCTATGAACACACTGCCCGTCAGCATGCCTGTCGCCAATCAGGCTTCCAGGGCCGAAGGCGGTCAGCAATCAGGGTTTAAAGACATGCTCAAACAGGCGATTTCCGAGGTGAATGAAGCGCAAAATCAATCCGACAAGGCGACTGCAATGCTCGCAGCTGGAGGAGACATTGACCTTCACGAAGTAATGATTACAGCACAGAAAGCTTCCATTACGATGCAGACAGCGCTTCAGCTGAGAAATAAAGCAGTTGAGGCATACCAAGAAATTATGCGAATGCAAGTTTAATAACCGATTGCATGTTAGGGGTTATCGATGTTGGAGACTTTGAAAAAATATTTGTCTAGATTAAAAGAATACTGGTCAAGCCGTACAAAGAAGCAAAGGATGATCTGGATCTCCTCCATCGCGGCCGGGATCTTTATCATTGCTCTCTCAACGTATTTCTTGACGAGAACGCAAATGGTGCCGTTGTATACGAATTTGAAACCATCAGAAACGGGTTCAATCAAAGAAAGCCTCGATGAAAAGGCTATTCCGTCCGAAATTACAAATGGCGGGACGACCATCCTCGTGCCAGAAGCAAACAAAGAGGCACTGCTCGTTGAACTGGCATCAGAAGGCTTGCCTAAATCAGGAAACGTCGCTCCGACATTTTTCAGCGACAATGCAAGCTTCGGGATGACCGACAATGAGTTCAAGGAAATCAAAGTCGGTGTCGTTGAATCCAAGCTTGCAGAACTGATGGAAGGAATTGAAGGGATCCAGAAAGCGACTGTTATGATCAATCTGCCGGATAAAGGGATTTTTGTAGACGAAACCGGAGGAGAAGCGACTGCATCGATTGTCCTGCAGACGAAAGCAGGACAAGAATTCGACCAGAAGCAAATCAAGTCTTTATACAATCTCGCAGCAAAAAGTATACCGAACTTATCTACTGATAATATCGTCATCCGCAATCAATACCTTGAATATTTCGACTTGGAAGATGCAGATTATGCTGGCGCAGGCGCTACCCAGCAAATGAAAATCAAAAAGCAGATCGAAAAGGATATTCAGCGGCAGGTGCAGAATATGCTCGGCACTTTGATGGGATTCAATAAGGTTGTTACATCGGTTACTGCCGATGTTGACTTTACCCAGGAAAACCGGGAAGAAAACCTAGTTACACCAGTCGATGAAGAAAATATGCGTGGAATCGAAATCAGTGCCCAAAGAATTACGGAGTCCTTTACCGGCAATGCAAATGGAGCCGGCGGGATACCGCAAGGCACCGATCCAGCCGACAGCGGTGCCGCCCAATATATGGAAGGCACTGACGGGAACGGAGATTACGAACGTTCGGATGAATCGATCAACTCGGAAGTAAACAGGATCCGCAAGCAAATTGTCGAAAGCCCATATAAGATCCGCGATTTAGGTATACAAGTATTTGTCGACCAGCCAGGCGAAGGCGAAGATCCGCTTTCAGCCGGCTTGGAAGATGATATTCAGCAAATGCTAGCAACAATCGTGAAAACATCTATCGACAAATCCGAGAACACGGATATTACCGATCAAGATGTACAGGAAAAAATCACTGTGTCCATTCAGCCGTTCCAGACAGCAAACGCCGACAGTGAAAAATCAACGTCCATCCCTTGGTGGATTTACGTAATCGGCGGATTGCTCCTCGCCGTTATTGGAGTTCTTGCCTTCTTCATGTTCAGACGGAGAAGAGAAGCTGAAGCAGAAGCGGAAGAAGAGTTTGAACTGGAGGAAGAAGAGACTTATGTTCCGCCAGAAGTGCCTGATTTGGATAATGAAATCCTTACAGAATCCGGCATGAAAAAACAGCAGCTTGAAAAACTTGCAAAAGAGAAACCGGACGAGTTCGCCAAACTTCTGCGTTCTTGGCTGACTGAAGATTAAGGAGGAGGCATCAGCGATGGCTAAAAGAGATACGAAATTGACGGGCAAGCAAAAAGCCGCCATTCTCCTCATTTCGCTTGGTCCGGATGTCGCCTCATCCGTCTATAAGCACTTGACAGAAGAGGAGATGGAAAAACTGACGCTGGAAATCTCAAGCGTACGGAAAGTCGATTCCTCGGCGAAAGAAGATGTACTGGACGAGTTTCATAATATTGCGCTGGCGCAGGACTATATCTCACAGGGCGGTATCGGTTATGCAAAGACAGTATTGGAAAAAGCACTGGGAGAGGATCAAGCCGCCGCAATCATCAGCAGGCTGACTTCCTCCCTGCAAGTAAGGCCGTTTGACTTTGCAAGAAAAGCAGACGCCGGACAAATTTTGAACTTCATTCAAAACGAGCATCCGCAGACAATCGCACTGATTTTGTCGTATCTCGAACCGGAAAAAGCGGGGCAGATCCTTTCCGAGCTGCCACAGGAAATGCAGGCAGAGATCGCGAAGCGGATTGCAGTAATGGATCGGACATCGCCTGATGTAATTAGTGAAGTGGAAGCCGTTCTGGAAAGGAAGCTTTCCTCGACGGCGACGCAGGATTATACACAGACCGGCGGGATTGAAACGGTTGTTGAAGTGCTGAACGGCGTTGACCGGGCTACAGAGAAGACGATCCTTGATGCACTTGAAATACAGGATCCGGAACTCGCCGAAGAGATCAAGAAACGGATGTTTGTCTTCGAAGACATCGTTACGCTGGATAATCGATCGATTCAGCGGATCATCCGCGAGTGTGACAACGAAGACTTGCTTCTCGCACTGAAAATCTCAAGCGACGAAGTGAAAGAAATTATCTATCGTAATATGTCCTCAAGAATGGTAGAGACATTCAAAGAGGAAATGGAATATATGGGACCTGTCCGTCTGCGTGATGTAGAGGAAGCCCAGTCTAGAATTGTAGGAATTGTTCGCAGGTTGGAAGAAACTGGTGAAATCATCGTAGCCCGCGGCGGGGGAGATGATATCATTGTCTAACGTCATTAAACAAATCAATGCACGGCTCCTCGAGGAACAGGCAAAAGAAATCAAGCTGAGGACATTCGCCCAAACATCAACTAATGATGAAGAACAGCCGGTAGCCGAACCGTTTTTTGCGGAAGAGGAGAGGCGGGCGATCGTCGAGCATGCTGAACAAGAAGCTGCCTCGATTGTTGAAAAAGCAATGAGGGAGAAGGATTTTGCCGCTGAGAAGATCGCCGAGGAAAGAAAAAGTTGGGAAATCGAGAAGCAGCAGCTGATGGACTCGGCTTTTCAAGAAGGATTTGAGTCTGGCCAGGCAGCGGGCCGCGTCGATGGGTATACGGAATATCTCCAAACGATTGAAGATGCGAAAAAAACTGTGGACAACGCAAAGCAGGCTTTCCACTCGCATATCGAGGAGGCAGAGCGCGTCATTCTAGAACTTGCGATGGCAGTGGCTCAAAAAATTATCCACGAAACAATTGAAAAAGAACCGGGTAAGTTTATACCGCTCGTAAAAAATGTCATCAAAGAAGTACGGGACTACAAAGAAGTCCAAATTCAAGTTCATCCATCGAAATACGAACTATTTCTTGAAGATCTGGATGAGCTGCGGGCGATTTTCCCGCATGATGTACAATTGTATATTTATCCGGATGGGGATTTGCCGGAAGACGCATGTGTGATCGAATCAGAAAACGGAAAGATCGATGCAGGAGTGGATACACAGTTGGTTGAAATCAAGAAAGCTTTGGTTGAAATGTTGGGTGAGCTGACATGAAGGCCGAAAAGCTGATATCCCAAGTTGCGAGCATCAACTCGTTCAAACGGTACGGCAAAGTGGTACGGCTCGTCGGGCTCATGATTGAATCCCAAGGGCCGGCAGACAGCTCCATCGGAGATGTGTGTCTCATTCATGTCGGGATGAAAGCAACAGGCAGCAGCCGGAAAATTATGGCGGAGGTCGTAGGTTTTAAAGAACAGTTCATCATCCTCATGCCATACACAAACATTCAGGAAATCGGACCCGGAAGTTTAGTGGAGGCGACATCAAAGCCGCTCGAAATCAAGGTCGGACCCGAACTGATCGGCAAAGTCGTGGATTCGCTTGGAAAGCCGTTAGATGATTCGTTGATTCCTGCAGGCATGGCGGTCGTCGGAACAGATCAAGCACCGCCGAATCCTCTCAGCCGGCCGCCAATCTCAGAGCAGCTCGAAGTTGGTGTCCGTGCCATCGACAGCATGCTGACAGTCGGCATGGGACAGCGTCTTGGAATATTTGCCGGAAGCGGCGTCGGCAAGAGTACGTTGCTTGGCATGATCGCCCGCAATACGACAGCTGACATCAACGTGATCGGATTGATTGGTGAACGGGGGCGCGAAGTCCGGGAATTTATTGAGCGGGATCTTGGACCTGAAGGATTAAAGAAAACGATCGTCGTCGCGGCAACCTCCGACCAGCCGGCTTTAATGCGGATCAAAGGTGCGTTTACAGCGACTGCGATCGCTGAGTATTTCCGCGATAAGGGATGCAACGTCATGTTCATGATGGATTCTGTTACAAGGGTTGCGATGGCGCAGCGGGAAGTAGGGCTTGCGGTCGGTGAACCCCCAGCAACAAAAGGATATACACCATCCGTTTTTGCCATTCTGCCCCAGCTGATGGAAAGGACCGGAACAAACAAGGTGGGTTCCATTACTGCCTTTTATACCGTCCTTGTTGATGGCGATGATATGAATGAACCAATCGCCGATGCCGCAAGAGGCATTCTGGATGGGCACATTGTTCTCGACAGGTCTCTTGCCAACCGAGGCCAATACCCGGCCATTAATGTGCTGAAAAGTGTCAGCCGGCTGATGAACCACCTTGCGACTCCGGCACACAGGAAGGCAGCTGAACGGGTTCGTGAATTGCTTAGCACGTATTTTAACTCGGAGGACTTGATCAATATCGGTGCTTATAAACGCGGAGCATCGAAAGAGATTGATGAAGCGATCCAATTATATCCTGAAATTATCAATTTCCTTAAGCAAGAAACCGATGAAAAAATCACAAAAGAGGAAAGCATCGAGGCCTTGCTACAATTATCCGGAACGGGTGAGTTCAATTGAGTCATCAATTTAAATTCCAAAAAATCCTGAACTTGAGAGAAAGAGAGAAAGACGAAGCGTTCGCTCTTTATCAAGAATCAGTGAAAAAATTTGAAGCGGCTGCCGAGCAGCTCTATGAATTGCTGAAAAAGAAAGAGGAGCTCGAGGAATTCCAATCTCTGAAACTCGCGAGCGGCTTCTCAATTCACGAGATGCGCCATTACCAGACCTTTATCAGCAATCTGGAGAAGTCGATTGAGCATTGCCAAAAGCTTGTCATGACTGCACGCAACCGGATGAACTGGCATGAGGAAAAATTGCAGGAGAGCAATATCGAGATGAAGAAATACGAGAAAATGAAAGAGAAGAGCCATGGGTATTATCTGGCCTCGCTCAATGAGATGGAGAAACTGGAGCTGGATGAAATCTCTTCGCTCCAATATTATCATCGAGACGGAAAATAGGTGACACAGCGAATGGATAAGATTGAAAAAGTGAAAAACGCAAAGGAACCAAGGTTTTTCCAGAAGTTCATCTATTGGTTTCTAATTCCGCTTCTCTTTGCTCTATTTCTCTTTGTCGTGATCGCAAGCGCCAGTGGATACAATGTTTTTGAAAAAACTCAAGAAATAAGCAAAAAAATCCCATTTGTATCCGATATGATAAGTGGCGGGGAAAAAGAGGATCTCGCTGACTATGAGCGGAAGATCGTTGACCTGGAAGCTGATATCCAAGATAAGGATGCAAAGGTCAATGAATTGAAAACGCAAATTGAAACGGCTGATAAAGAGAAGGAACGGATGCTGGCGGAGCAGGAACAACTGGAGCAACAAATAGAGGAATTGCGGAAGATGCGAGATGAGAACAAGCGGGCTTTCAAAGAGATTGTATCGACATACGAAGCGATGGCTCCAAAAAGCGCTGCACCGATTATCCTGAAAATGAAGGAAGAAGAAGCGGTGAAAATTCTCTCAAACATCAGCACAGACAAGCTCGCGAAGATCATGGAGAAAATGCCACCAGAAAACGCCGCAAAATATTCAGAAATGCTTTCAGCCAGCGCCGAGTAAGGATTTATAGCTTGAAAGGAGGTGAAACAAATTGGACGTAGGACAATTGACCGCGGTCATGCCGCAATCAGGATCAGGGCTTGGCAGTGTGAAGGCAGCAAACACAGGAAATACAGGATTTGGAATTGTGCTCGGCTCGATTTTAGGCGGAAACATGGATCCAGCTACGCAGAGCAATCAACAAGAAAATCCCGCTGTTTCGCAAGATGGGTTAACCGCCCTGCTTCAGGCGCTGACCAACGAAGATGCATCACCAATTGTCGCTCTCTCTGAGGAAAATCTTGACCTTGAACAAATCGATGAAGCAATCGAGGAAAAATTCCCGGAACTAATCGATTGGCTTGGAGAGCTTATGACGGTTTTGACAGGGATCATCAATCAGAATCCGGACGCAAATACTGGTAACACAGCATCTTCAAGTCAAAGCGAGCAAATTACTGCTATTGATTTGGAAAGCCTGAAGAACGCGCTATCTGAAAAGCAATTTACAAATGCGATTGCACAGACACTTGAATTGCTTGGGAAAATGGAGCCTGCTCAACTGCAAGGGCTGGCCGGGGATAAAATCGCACAGCTTATGACTGCTGCCAAAGTACTGGAAAGAATGCCCCAGACAGCAAATGTCATGCCACAAGCAATGAATGAGCTTGAAGGAGCGGTTCAGTCGCTGCATAAGTTGACAAACAAGCTTGAAGAATGGAGCAAGGAAAGCCGATTCCAGTCACTGATTGCCGAGACAACACATTCAGATGCAAAAGCCAAACCGATTCCAGTTCCTCAGCTGCCGGCCATGAACCTTATTCTGAAGAAGCCGATATCAATGGAGGCACACTCAGTGACGGCGGTGGAAGAGGTGAAGCCAGGAGACATAGTCCAGCCTGCCCAGCACCAGATGACACGAATCGAACAATTCAGCCTCCATGTAAATGAGAAGCTCGCTCCTGAGACCCGGATGAATGAGTTCATCAAGGAATTCAACTCCATATTGGCCCGTTCCAGCCTCACACAGGGAGCAGGGGGAACGAAGCTTTTGATCAAACTGTATCCTGAGCATCTCGGGCAGCTGAGAGTCGAACTTTTACAAAAGGATGGAATGATGATGGCTAGGCTCGTCGCTTCATCAAATTCGGCAAAAGACATGCTGGATTCGCAGCTTCATAGCTTGCGCCAGGCGTTCACACAGCAGAATATCCAGGTGGATAAGGTGGAGGTCATCTATCCGCAAGGAGAAGCACAAAAGTATACGAATCAGGATGGACGAAGCGGCCAGCAACAACAAAACAGCCAGCAGCAGACCGACAAGAGGGAAATGCACAACGAACAAGAACAGGATTTTCATGAGACACTGAACAGCATGCTGTTTCAGTCTGAAGCATAGGAGATGACAAGTTTGGTAGAAGGAATTTCACCGGATCTGATGCTTTCCTCGGCAAAGAAGCGGGAAGCGAAAACAGGCAATGATATTTTGGGCAAAGATGACTTTTTAAAATTGCTCATGACCCAGTTGAAAAACCAGGATCCGACCAACCCGATGCAGGATAGGGAGTTCATATCCCAGATGGCGACCTTTTCATCATTGGAGCAAATGACGAATATGAACCAGGCGATCCAGAAGATGGTCCAACTTGAATCACAGTCGAGCCTGATAGCTTTTCAGGATTTCGTGGGAAAAGAGATTACTTGGCATAAACTGAACGAGAATGCTGAACCGGGTGAAAATGCAGTCACACAGGGAACAGGTGTTGTGAAAACAATCCGCTTTATGGAAGACACAGTCAAACTTATTCTGGAAGACGGCACAGAATTGCTACCGGCGAATGTGTCGGAGGTAAATAGCCAGAGCACGGAAACACCGCTCATGCAGGCAAGCGCATTGATTGGAAAGGACGTTTCCTGGATGGCTGACGAAAAAGAACAAAGTGACACTGTCGCATCTGTCTCATTAAAAGACGGCATCGTCTCACTCGTCCTGAGCAATGGAGAAACAATTAAAACGAACCAATTGACAAAAATCGGATAATGCAAGGTGGGTTGTAATGGGACAATCATTCCTTCATAGACTGCCATCACAGCCGACAACTATCGGGCAGCTGCCGGGTAAATCACCGGCCAAACCGAAAACGAATGGGAATGCATTCGCAGAGGTGCTGAACAAAGCTGCCGCAGACCAGTCAAAACTATCGATTTCAAAACACGCGGACATGAGAATGCAGCAGCGCAACATTACCATCGAAGAAACAACATGGCATGAAATCGGCGCGAAAATTGACGAAGCGAAGCAAAAAGGCGTGAACGATTCTCTCGTATTGCTGAAAAATGCAGCAATGATCGTCAGTGCCAAAAACCGGACCGTAGTCACTGTGATGGACAGACAGGAAGCAGGAAAGCAGATATTCACCAATATAGATGGCACGATTGTCATCGACTAATCAAAAACTTTAACAGGAAAAACGGCTGGACCTCAATGAGGAAGCCGGGAGCCGCCGACCGACCGACGCGGCTCCATGAAGGGAGAAACATAACATGATTCGATCCATGTACTCAGGCATTAGCGGTATGAAAAACTTCCAAACTAAACTTGACGTTATCGGCAACAACATCGCCAACGTCAACACATACGGCTTTAAAAAAGGCCGTGTGACTTTCAAAGACATGGTTAACCAAACTATTTCCGGCGCAAGCGGTCCAACTCAAGGAAAAGGCGGAGTTAACCCGAAACAAGTAGGACTTGGTTCCCAGCTTGCTGCAATCGATACGATCGACACACAGGGTTCATTGCAGACTACAGGACGTGTGTTGGACCTCGCTATTCAGGGAGATGGATATTTGACTGTTGCGGAAGGAAGCCCAAGCGGAGATACATTCTTTGCTAGCTCTACTTACTACACTAGAGCAGGAAATCTATATTTAAACAATGATGGATACTTGGTAACAGGATCAGGACATTATGTAATGGCAACCAATCCTAATAATGATAATTTGCAGCCAATTAGGCTAAATGGCGGGAAGGTCCAAGAGATTCAAAGTTTTAGTATTTCAGAAAATGGGCAGATCAGCTTTATCAAGAGTTCTGGCTCTAGCGAGGTCGATAATGCCTTAAAGATAGCAGGGGATGCAGCAGCAGCAGCGAAAAACCTCGCTGAAAACCCAACTTCACAAAAATATATGGATCAGCTTTATAAACTGTCCTCGGACCTAACTGAAAAAGCAACAGCAGCCGAGACGGAAGCCAAGTTATTAGCTGAGGAAGCCCAAGCTTTGGTAAATAAAGCTAATAACAGCACGGATCAAAAAGTGAAAGATGAAGCTGCAGCTGCAAAAGACAAGGCTGATAAAGCAAAAATAGAAGTAGATAAGATTAAAACAGCAGCACAAGCTCTAAAAACATCGGTTGAAACTGTCAATACTGCTTACAAAGCATATCAAGCTGACACCACAAATGATGAGACAAAAATTAAGGCAATAGCCGATGCAGCTACAAGCGCTTTGACCGAGGCAAATAACGCAACTGATACAGTGTCTGTTGCATCAAATATGTTTAGTTCTGCAAGGGATGCTGTCGACAGTTTCAATGCGAGAGAAATGGGCTTGACTAAAGACGGAGATTTATATACCACAAACATTTCCATCGGACTGGCTCGTTTCTCTAATAGCGGCGGTTTGCAAAAAGTTGGAGAAAACATGTATACCCAAACGGCTAGTTCTGGAAATGCAACCTATACTGTTCCTGGTACAGAAGGATCAGGCACTCTTGTCTCCGGCTCTCTCGAAATGTCCAACGTTGACCTTTCCGAGGAGTTTACGGAAATGATTGTTGCACAGCGTGGTTTCCAGGCGAATACGAGAATCATCACAACTTCTGACGAAATTCTGCAGGAGCTTGTCAACTTAAAACGATAATGTAAGGGAGGAACAGAGCCGGGCGCTTTTCTCCGGCTCTGGATTCTTATGATTTTGGTTACGAAATTGAACGGGAAGACGTTTCACTTAAATGCGCTTTTTATCGAGACGGTTGAGTCGTTTCCAGACACGACCATTACTTTGACGAATGGGAAAAAGTTTGTTGTCGCGGAACCAGAAGAGCGGGTAAAGGAACGAATCCTGGAGTTTTATCAATCGATTACTCTCCTTGGCCGCAAGGAGTGGGAGGATTTACAAAATGAATAAGAAATTAATGGGCATCATGATCGTTCTTTTAACGGCAATTTTGCTTGCCGGGGCAGTTATTTTTATTTTCATTCAGAAAAGTGATGATACAGGAGATGGGAAAAAGGCGAAGGAGCCGTCAATCGATGAGATAGTCGAGGCCTCTGTAAGCATTCCTGAAATTACGACAAATCTGGTAACCAATGATTATGTAAAAATCTCTTTTACCATCCAGACAGACGGAAAAAAAGCAAAGGAAGAACTGGAAAAAAGAAATTTCCAAGTACAGAACATGCTGATTTCCGAACTCTCGGAAATGAAGCCTGCCGATCTGAACGGCAAAGCGGGCAAAAAGAAGCTTGAGGAAACTCTGAAGGTGAAAATTAATGAATTGATGCAGGACGGGAAAGTTGAGAAAGTGTACATCACCTCCTATATAATTTCCTGATCTGACTTTTACTATGATTGGAGGTGGGACCATGCCGGATGATATATTATCACAGAGTGAAATTGATGCGCTGCTCTCCGCCATTTCAACCGGGGAGATGACAGCGGAGGATTTTAAAAAAGAAGAAGCCGAGAAAAAGGTCAAAGTATACGACTTTAAGCGGGCCCTGAGATTTTCAAAGGATCAGATCCGGAATTTGACAAGGATTTATGAAAATTTCGCCCGGCTGCTGACAACTTATTTTTCTGCAACACTGCGGACTAATGTGCAGATTTCCGTTGCTTCCGCCGATCAGATTCCGTATGAGGAATATGTCCGGTCCATCCCGAATATGACGATTCTCAATATCTTTGAAGTGGCTCCGCTTGAGGGCAGGATGATTATGGAAGTTCATCCGGCGATCGCCTATGCAATGTTCGACAGGATTATGGGGGGCATGGGTTCCAGCATCAATAAGGTTGAAAACCTGACCGAAATTGAAATGAAGCTGATGCATAACCTGTTTGAGCGGACAATCGAGCATTTGCAGGAAGCTTGGGTCGGAATTGCTGATATCGAGCCGATTTTGGAAGATATTGAAATCAATCCGCAGTTTTTGCAAGTCGTGTCGCCGAATGAGACGGTCGTTGTTATTTCGATGAACGCTTCGGTCGGAAGCACGACAGGGATGATGAACATCTGTATCCCGCACATTGTCCTGGAGCCAATCATTCCGAAGCTCTCCGCCCATTACTGGATGGAGACGCAGGACAAGGTCCGAAAGCCGGGTGAGCAGGAAATTTTGCAGGAAAAAGTGAAGGATGCAGAATTGCCGCTTGTCGCCGAATTGGGCAGGTCCGATTTGACCATTCAGGAGTTCCTTGCGCTAACCTATGGAGATGTGATTGAACTGGATGCAAATATTTACAAGCCTCTTACAGTTCATGTCGGCGGGATTCCGAAATTCCTGGCTCAGCCTGGTAAAGTGAAACAGAAACAAGCGATTCAAATTATGGAAACGATAGAGGAGGGAGACAAGGATTATGAATGGTGATATGCTCTCTCAAGATGAGATTGATGCGTTGCTGAATGCCGGTTCTTCTGATGAAGAGCAAAAGAAGCCGGAAATCTCCGACTATTTAACGGAAATTGAACAGGATGCCCTTGGGGAAATTGGCAATATTTCATTTGGCAGCTCGGCAACAGCCCTTTCGACCTTGCTTGGACAAAAAGTGGAAATTACGACGCCGACGGTGTCCATTATTGAGCGTGACAAGTTGGAAAATGAGTTCCCGCATCCTTATGTGGCCATCCAAGTCCAATATACCGATGGCTTCTCCGGCGTAAACATTTTAGTCATCAAACAAAGTGATGCGGCTATTATTGCCGACCTGATGCTTGGAGGTGACGGCACATCACCTGACGAAAATTTGGATGAAATTCATCTAAGTGCCGTTCAGGAAGCCATGAACCAAATGATGGGTTCTGCTGCCACTTCGATGTCTGCCGTCTTTAATAAGCGGGTCGACATTTCACCGCCAAGCATTAACTTCCTGAACGTCAGTGATGACCAGGGGACGGACCAAATTCCGAGTACAAATTTACTTGTCAGAGTTTCTTTCCGACTCAAGATTGGTACGCTGATAGATTCCAATATTATGCAAGTACTACCGGTCGAATTTGCCAAGAACATGGTTGATCAATTGATGAATCAGCCAGAGCCTGAGACGGCGCCTGAACCGCCGAAACAGAGTGCTCCTGATCCAGTTCATCGCCCGGCACCAGAACAGCCGGTTTATTCGGCTCCCGAGCCTGCCAGGCAGGCTGTGCAAGAACCGCCGCGTCCCGCTGCTCCTACCAACGTGCAGCCGGCAAGCTTTTCGGAATTTACCCCGGCTTCTCACCAAAGCACCGATACGCGGAATCTCGACATGCTTTTGGACATTCCGCTTCAGGTGACAGTTGAATTGGGGAGGGCAAGGAGATCAGTGAAAGAAATCCTGGACCTCGGAGCCGGTTCCATCATTGAACTCGACAAGCTGGCGGGAGAACCTGTCGACATTCTTGTCAACAAGCAGCTTGTCGCCAAAGGGGAAGTAGTGGTTATTGATGAAAACTTTGGCGTGCGGGTAACAGAAATCGCGAGTCAATCTGACCGCTTGAAAAAATTGAAATAAGTAGATTGAGAGGGAATACTTGTGGCGAATAAAATTTTGGTAGTAGACGATGCAGCTTTTATGAGAATGATGATCAAAGATATTTTGACGAAAAACGGGTTTGATGTTGTCGGGGAAGCGGCAGACGGTGCCCAGGCAGTGGAGAAGTTCAAAGAGCTTCGCCCAGATCTCATCACGATGGACATTACGATGCCGGAAATGGACGGCATTGCCGCTTTGAAGGAAATCAAACAGATTGACAGCAGTGCGAAAATCATCATGTGTTCCGCGATGGGCCAGCAGGCAATGGTTATTGATGCCATCCAAGCTGGAGCAAAAGACTTCATCGTCAAGCCGTTCCAGGCTGATCGTGTAATTGAAGCCATTTCCAAAGCATTGGGTTGATGTAAATGAAGGATGTAAAGAGAATTGCAGTCATGCTCGCCGTCCTGTTGTGGGTTTCCCATAGCATGGCGGCTGTGCCTGCGTCTGCCGATAAGATTAATGATTCTGTCGCAGACAACTATGAAAAAACGCAGAACAAAGACGAGGCAAAGAAAGACAAAGGAAATGAGACTGTGCTCCGGCAGGATGTGCAGGAGCAGGAACCGGCCGATTTGAACATTGGTTTTTTTGCCGTTATGAAGATGATTGCGGCTTTGGCGTTTGTCGTCTTTCTCTTGTATGCGTTGTTGAAATTCATCAATAAGCGGAGCCAATCGTATCAGCAAAACCGGTTCATTCAGCATTTTGGCGGAACTTCGCTGGGCGGAAACCGCTCCGTGCAAATGGTTCGGGCAGGTAACCGGCTTTTAATCCTTGGAGTCGGGGAAGATATTCGTCTTCTGAAAGAAATTACCGATGAACAGGAATTAAAGCAGTTTACCGAGCAGTATGAACAGCAGCTTGAGCAGTCGCTTCAGCCTGCCGATCTGTTCTCGAAGGTTGTGCGGGGTTTGAAAGCACCAGGGGACAAGAAGGGTGTCAAAAACAAAAGACCGTTTAACGAGTATTTGACTAAGCAGATGGAAGAAGTAAAAAACAGCCGCCGCCAGGCGATTGATGAGATGGGAAAGAAGGAGCGGAATCAGGATGAATGAGTTCATGCAATTTTTTAATAGTGCTTCCCCTGATACCGTCTCGACTTCCGTTAAACTCTTTCTTCTGCTGACGGTCCTTTCACTCGCACCGGCGATTCTCATTTTGATGACTTCCTTTACAAGAATCATCATCGTCCTGTCGTTTGTCCGGACGTCGCTTGCAACACAGCAGATGCCGCCAAACCAGGTCATAGTTGGGCTATCGCTATTTTTAACCTTTTTTATCATGTCACCGGTGTTCAGCCAGGTGAACAAAGAAGCCCTTACTCCTTTGTTTAATGATGAGATCAATCTTGAACAGGCCTATGACAGGGCATCCGTCCCTTTTAAGGAATTCATGAGCAAGCATACAAGACAGAAGGATCTGGACTTATTCCTCACCTATGCGAAAGCAGACCGGCCTGAGTCCATCCAGGATATCCCGATGACAGCTCTCGTACCGGCATACGCAATGAGTGAATTGAAGACGGCATTTCAAATCGGATTTATGATTTTTATTCCTTTTCTCGTGATTGATATGGTTGTCGCAAGCATTCTCATGTCTATGGGGATGATGATGCTGCCGCCAGTCATGATCTCTCTGCCGTTTAAAATTTTGCTGTTCGTCCTTGTCGACGGCTGGTATCTTGTCGTCAAGTCGCTGCTGGAAAGTTTTCAATGAGGCCATTCAGTTTGAACAAAGGAAGGTGATCGCATGAGTGCTGAAACGGTCATTTCATTGGCGGAAAAAGGAGTATACACGACGTTGATCGTATCTGGGCCATTGCTTTTGCTTGCGCTTGCGGTCGGTTTGATTGTGTCGATTTTCCAGGCGACGACGCAGATCCAGGAGCAGACGCTCGCGTTCATACCAAAAATTGTAGCAGTTATGGTTGGGCTCGTTTTTCTCGGCCCGTGGATGCTCAGTCATCTTCTATCCTATGCAGCGGATATTTTCCAAAATCTTACGAGGTTTGTAGGTTGATTGAATGGAAGCTTTTATTCCGGATCTAGCAGTTTTTTTACTCGTTTTTATGCGGGTGTCCGCCTTTTTTGTCACAATGCCGATTTTTTCATACAGAACGCTGCCGGCTCAGTACCGGATTGGTTTCGCTTTTTTCCTAGCGCTGCTCATGTCCATTTCAATTCAGGTGAGTACCCCGCTGGCAATTGACGGTACGTTTTTCTTACTCGTGCTAAAAGAGGCAATGGTTGGCCTGTTCATCGGCTTTTTCGCCTATATGATCTTGGCGGCCATTCAAATCGCCGGAGGGTTCATCGATTTTCAGATGGGCTTTGCGATCGCCAATGTGATCGACCCGCAGACAGGTGCACAGAGCCCGTTGATCGGCCAGTACTTATATATGTTTTCATTGCTCTTGCTCTTATCTGTGAACGGGCACCATCTTATTCTCGATGGGATTTACTACAGCTACCAGTTCATTCCCGCTGACAGCTTGTCCATCGGGTTCGGCCATGAGGCGCTCGCTGAATTTGTCGTAAAGTCATTCAGCTATATGTTTTATGTTGCTTTCCAGATGGCTGTTCCGGTTGTCGCCGTACTTTTTCTCGTTGACGTGGCACTTGGAATCGTGGCCCGGACAGTGCCTCAGCTGAACATCTTTGTTGTTGGCTTTCCGATCAAGATAGCGGTCAGCTTTATCTTATTAATCATTGTATTCAGCGTTATGTTTGGAGTCGTACAGAACTTGTTTGAAACGGCAATGCTCGCGATGCGAAACTTAATGGAATTAATGGGGGGAACGAGATGAAGCTTCTCACTCTGGATCTCCAGTTTTTTGCAGGTGAAAAGACCGAGAAGGCCACGCCGAAAAAACGACAGGATTCACGAAAAAAGGGGCAGACGGCAAAAAGCCAGGACTTGAATACGGCGATCGGGCTTCTTGCGATCTTCGGTTTCCTCTCTTTTGCTTCCGGGCAGTTCGGACCAAAGGTTCTCGGCATTTTCAGAAAGTCGCTGACCGGCTATATGCATATGCCGCTCACAGAGGAAACGTTCAGGTCAATTGTGATGGAGGTTATCATGCAAACAGGGCTGATCCTGGCACCTGTCTTGGCAATTGCTCTGTTGGCAGGAGTAGGCTCGAATCTTCTGCAAGTCGGATTCCTTGTGACAGGCGAGCCGCTGAAGCCAAAGTTGGAAAAGATCGACCCGATCAAAGGGATGAAGAGAATTTTTTCCGTCCGTGCGATTGTTGAGCTTTTGAAATCGATATTGAAAATAGCGTTTATCGGCTCAGTCACATTTGTTGTTCTTTGGAACAACATCGATGAAGTGCTCCTTCTTTCTCATAAGACATTGGCGTCTGCAGTAGAGACTTTAGGAAAACTGACAATCCAGATGGGGATTTCAGCATCGGTCGCGCTTCTGTTTCTGGCGTTGTTCGATTTCCTCTATCAGCGCTATGACTTTGAAAAAAACATCCGGATGTCCAAGCAGGACATCAAAGATGAATACAAAAACATTGAGGGCGATCCTCTCATCAAATCAAAAATGAAGCAGCGGCAGAGGGAAATGGCGATGTCGAGGATGATGCAGGAAGTCCCGAAAGCGGATGTAATCATCACGAACCCGACGCATTACGCTATCGCGCTCAAATACGATGAATCCGTCTCTGACGCACCAATCGTCGTCGCCAAAGGTGTTGATTTCATGGCGCAGAAGATCAAACTTGTCGCCAAAGAACACGAAATCATCACTGTCGAAAACAGGCCGCTTGCAAGGGCGCTCTATGATCAGGCGGAAATCGGCGAAATGATTCCGGATGATTTTTTCAAGGCTGTAGCAGAAATCCTAGCCTATGTGTACAGAATCAAAAATAAATTGTGAAATGATTTCACCGGTTGGCCGCACCTAAGAAGTCCAGTGTTGTTTTGCAGGGAGAGATTACAATGAAGGCTAAAGAAATAGTAGTTTTATCAAGTGTTATCCTAATTGTCGCCATGCTGGTCATACCATTTCCTCCATGGCTGTTAAGTGTGCTGATCATCACCAACATTACTCTCGCCCTGATCGTTCTGCTCACATCAATGAATATGCAGGAGCCGCTGCAGTTCTCGATATTTCCTTCTTTATTGCTGTTGCTGACGTTGTTCCGCCTCGGCCTGAACGTTTCAACGACGAGGTCCATCCTCTCAAAAGGGGATGCCGGCGGGGTAGTCGATACATTCGGGAATTTCGTAGTCGGCGGTAACGTCCTCGTCGGGATGGTTGTCTTCTTCATCCTGATCATCATCCAGTTTGTCGTCATCACAAAAGGTGCGGAGCGGGTTTCAGAGGTGGCAGCCCGCTTTACACTCGATGCGATGCCGGGAAAACAGATGAGTATCGACGCCGACTTGAATGCCGGGATGATTTCCGAGCATGAAGCACGGACAAGACGTGAAAAGGTTTCGCGTGAGGCTGATTTTTACGGGGCGATGGACGGTGCGAGCAAGTTCGTTAAAGGGGATGCGATCGCCGGGATTATTATCGTTCTCATCAACCTCTTGTTCGGGGTTATCATCGGAATGACGCAGATGGGGCTCCCTATCGGCGAGGCGGCGACAAGATTTTCGCTTTTAACCGTAGGGGATGGAATCGTCAGCCAGATCCCGGCGCTGCTCATTTCGACTGCGACAGGGATCGTCGTGACGCGTGCTGCGTCCGAGGGCAATCTTGGCACCGATATTTCAGAGCAATTGTTCCGTTTTCCAAAAATGCTGTACATCACGGCTGCAACAATTTTCCTTCTTGGTCTCGTCACGCCGATCAATGATATTTTGACCATTCCGATTGCGGTTGCGCTTGTTTTCGGCGGAATCGCCCTTTCGAGGACACCTGCACCGGAGGACAGCGATTTGATTGCTTCAGAAGATGCGGAGGAACCGGAGGATATGAAAAGTGCCGAAAGCGTCGTGAACTTGTTGAATGTTGAGGCAATCGAGTTCGAATTTGGCTATGGACTCATTCCGCTCGCTGATGTAAACCAAGGCGGCGACCTGCTTGACCGGATCGTCATGATCCGCCGCCAGCTTGCACTTGAACTCGGTTTGGTCATTCCGGTTGTCCGCATCCGTGACAATATTCAGCTTGAGCCGAATGCGTACCGACTGAAGATCAAGGGTACAGAAATGGCAAAGGGCGAATTGCTGCTTGACCATTATCTGGCGATGAGTCCGGGCGGAGACGATGAAATCGAAGGAATCGACACGATCGAGCCATCCTTTGGTCTTCCCGCTAAGTGGATTACAGAAGAGACGAAGGAACAAGCGGAGATTATGGGGTATACGGTTGTTGATCCGCCATCTGTCGTATCGACCCATATTACGGAGGTACTCCGTGCGAACGCCTATGAGCTGCTCGGCCGTCAGGAAACGAAGCAGCTGATCGACCATCTGCAGGAGACGCATCCGATCCTTGTCGAGGAAGTTACGCCAAATCCGTTGTCAATCGGAGATGTACAAAAAGTACTCGCCAAGCTTTTAAAAGAAAATGTATCGATCCGCAACTTGCCAATCATTTTCGAAACTCTCGCAGACTACGGAAAAATAACGAGCGACACGGACTTGCTGACGGAATATGCGAGGCAGTCGCTGGCGCGCCAGATTACGAATCAGTATTCGGATGGACAGTCAGTTCTAAAAGTTCTTACCGTTTCCGGCCGAATTGAAAAGATGATCGCAGACAGCATCCAGCAGACCGAGCACGGAAACTATTTGTCAATGGATCCAAATGATTCTCAGCGGATTCTTGAGGCGATGGCAGGTCAGATCGAAAACCTGGCTTTGATGCAGCAGACACCGATTTTGCTATGCTCACCAGCTGTCCGGATGTATGTCAGACAGCTGACCGAGCGATACTTCCCGCATATTCCGGTTTTATCCTATAATGAATTGGAAGCAAATGTCGAAGTCCAAAGTGTTGGGGTGGTGAACGTAGATTGAATGTAAAAAAAATCATGGCGGCCACGATGCCGGAAGCGATGCGAAAAGTGAGAACGGAGCTTGGCGATGATGCGGTCATCCTCAATTCCCGGGTAGTCTATACCGGAGGCTTTCTCGGATTTTTCAAGAAAAAGAATATTGAAGTGATCGCTGCTCTTGACGAGTTCAAGAAACAGGCTGCTCCAACCATTAAGCATAAAGAGCGGAAGATACCTGCTGAGACGAAACCGATACTGGCACCGACACCTCCCGCGGGAGAAGAGAAAATACTTGCAGAACTTGCCGAGCTGAAAAAAACAATGAGCCGGCCAAGTATCCATTTCAGCCATTATCCTGAAGAAATTCAGTCAGTCCTTTCGCTTCTCGAAAGGCAGGAGCTGGACGAACAGCAGCTAGCTGATATTGGCGACAGGCTGCTTGATAAATGGCGCGGGGCCTCCGAGCCTTTGTCAGAGGCCGCCCTGCTGGAAGAAGCAAAGAAAATGATGATTGAAAGGCTGTCCACTTTCCGGTTCACCGGGTTGGACTACAACAAGAAATTCATTGCTCTTGCTGGGCCTACCGGCGTCGGCAAGACGACAACATTGGCAAAGCTCGCGGCTCATGCCATGTTGAAGGACGAAAAAAAGATCGGATTCATCACGCTCGATACGTATCGGATTGCAGCCATCGAGCAGCTGAAGACCTATGCACAGCTTTTACATGTACCGGTAGAGGTCGTTTATAAGAGAGAGGACTTCCAGGAGGCTGCGGAAAGGCTTTCTGGATGCGATCTCATATTTATCGATACAGCCGGGAGAAATTACCGGCAGGCGGAATTCATCCGTGACCTGCAAGCCATTCTCACGGATAGCAGAGAGCTCGACATTCTGCTCGTCTTGTCACTGTCAATGAAGGAAAGTGACATGAATAAGATTACGGACAATTTTAAGGAAATGCCAATCAGCCAGTTTATTTTTACAAAAGCGGATGAAACGGCGACATATGGATCGATGATCAATATGATGCTTGAACATGAAAAGGGCGCAGCTTACTTGACGACAGGGCAGGATGTTCCGGACGATATCCGTCCGGCATCACCGGGATTGATCGCCGACTATTTGTTTGGAGCTGAACATCATGAGTGACCAGGCGGAAAAGCTGAGAAAGATGATGCAGAGGGAAGACGGCCATGAGGCAAGAACATTGGCAGTTGTCAGCGGAAAAGGCGGCGTTGGAAAATCGAATATTTCGATTAATACCGCCTTGCTGCTGACAAGAAAAGGCTACAAAGTGCTTTTATTCGATCTTGATATCGGAATGGGCAATGTCAATATTTTACTCGGGAGCTCACAGCCGAAAACAATCTCCGATTTTCTTGAAGGCGACTTGCCAATTGCCGATATTATCCAAAAGGGTGACGAAGGAATTTCTTATATTGCCGGCGGAAACGGCTTGAATGAAGCAGCAGAGATGGACCGCCGCCAGGCCGAAAAGCTGCTGGCCGGTCTGGAAGAGATCCAGAAGCAATATGATTATATTATTTTTGACATGGCGGCTGGGGCAGCGGCATTTTCATTGCAGATCCTGCTTGCAGCTGATGACATCCTAGTCGTTACGACACCAGAGCCGACAGCCATTATGGATGCCTACTCCATGATCAAGTTTATTTGTTTGGAAGGTTCCAGCAGTCGTTTCTTGATCGTTTGCAACAGGGCAGACAGCCAGTTGCAAGGGAAAGAGACTCTGCACAAACTGCAAAACGTCACAAAACAGTTTTTGCAGCGGGATTTGACCCTGCTCGGCATTTTGCCGGAAGACAAGCATGTACGTAAAGCGGTAATCGAGCAGCGAGCGCTATGCCTAAGTTTCCCGCAATCTCCCGCTGCAGTAAGTCTATCTTCGATGATGGACCGCTATATCGAGGGTACTGTAGGTACTCTCCCAGTCGGAAAAGAAACATTCATGAGCAAAATCCGCGGCCTTTTCCTTGGCAGAGAGGAGCGGGGATGGAAAAGATAAGCCTGTATGTCATTAGCCCGACGGCACTTGCGAGAATCATCATGGGCAATTTATTTATGAGAGACAATGAAGTGAAAGTGCTTGGTGCTTCAAGACCTGATGCGGGATCTTTCAAGAAGCTTAGTAATTTGAAACCAGATGTGCTCGCCATTGACCTTGATCCGCAATTCACAGAGTGGCCCGGATATGTGGCAGAAATCGACCCTGAAACCTTTTCCCGGATGATCCTGTTTGTCCACGGGGAAAGAGGAATTCCGGCAGGACTTGAGTCATTTAAAGACCGAATGGTGATCCTCGACAGGCCAGCAAAATTAGAAGGAGAAGACGTGAAGGAATTCCGGGAAAATTTCTTGCAATCCGTTACGCGCTGTAAGCAGATAAGACCCTCAACACCGAATGTGCAGGTAACACCTTCCGTTTCTTCTCCGGTTGCAGAAAAACTGCCCTTTGTAAAAAAACCGGAAAAGCTTGTCTGCATCGGCACGTCAACAGGCGGGCCAAAAGCGTTACAGTCAGTACTTGAAAGCATCCCGGCGAATATTCCGGCTCCGATTGCCATCGTCCAGCACATGCCGCCTAACTTTACCAAATCTTTGGCCAACCGGCTTGATTCTGTTTGCAAAATCCGGGTGAAGGAAGCGGAGGACGGTGAATTGCTGAGGAAGGGTACGGCTTATATTGCACCAGGAGGACGGCATCTCTTCCTCGAAGAAAGTCCTTCCGGGCTAAAGGCAAAAATCGGTGAAACACCGCCTGTGAACGGGCATAGACCCTCTGTCGATGTCCTTTTCACTTCCGCTGCGAAGCTGAGCCGGTATGAGGTTGTTTCAGTCATTATGACCGGAATGGGAGCGGATGGGGCAAAAGGGCTGGCGTTGCTTAAGGAAGAGCCTTGGGTACGGGCGATTGCCGAGTCCGAAGAAACCTGCATCGTTTACGGCATGCCCAAAGCTGCGGTGCAGACCGGCAAGGTGGATGTTGTTGCCAAGCTTGGAGACATTGCCGGAGAAATAATGAAATTTTTAAAATAGGATGTGTAGCAGATGGATGTAAATCAATATTTAGAAATTTTTATCGATGAAAGTAAGGAACATCTGCAAGCTTGCAACGAGCAGCTGCTATTGCTGGAGAAAGATCCGCATAACTTGGCGATTGTCAATGAAATCTTCCGTTCGGCCCATACGCTGAAAGGAATGTCGGCAACGATGAACTTCGACGACTTGGCGAACCTTACCCACCATATGGAAAATGTGCTGGATGATATCCGCAACGAGAAAATCGCTGTCACATCAGAAATCATGGACATTGTCTTTTTCGCCGTCGATGAGCTCGAAATCATGATAGAAGCGATTGCAGCAGGTGAAGACGGAAAGCGGGATGTATCAGAAGCTATCGACAAATTGCAAAGCATCGGCAAAGGCTCAGTCCAAGCACAGGCAGAAAAAGAAACAGCCACAGCAGTGGAGGCGCCTGCCGCTCTTAAAAATACGTATGATGAATTCGAGAGAACGGTCATCGAGCAGTCCCGCGAGCAGGGTTTCCAGTGCTATGAACTATCCGTCTCGCTGCGGAAAGACTGCTTGCTGAAAACAGCCCGTGTTTATATGGTCTTTGAAGTGTTAGAGAAAATCGGTGAAGTGATCAAATCGGTTCCTACTGTTGAACAGTTGGAGGAAGAGCAGTTTGATTCCGACTTTACGGTTACGATTATCTCGAAGGAAAGCAAAGCGGATATCGAAGCTAAAATTATGAAGATATCAGAAATCGAAAAGGCTGAAGCGATTGTGATTGATCAAATCGCAGAGCCGAAACAAGAAGAAAAAGTGGAAGAAAAGAAAGAGCAGCAAGGACCGGCAGCTGCGAAAACTTCAGCAAAGCCTCAAGCTGAACAAGATTCCCAACAGCCAAAGCATGCGGCAGGCGGTAAGACGATCCGCGTCAATATTGAAAGGCTGGACATCCTCATGAACCTGTTTGAGGAGCTGGTCATCGACCGCGGGCGGCTTGAGCAGATTTCTCAGGATATTAAAAGCCCGGAACTTGAAGAAACGGTAGAAAGAATGTCCCGGATTTCAGGTGATTTGCAAAATATTATCCTTAATATGCGAATGGTCCCAATCGAAACAGTGTTCAACCGTTTTCCGCGAATGGTGAGACAGCTGGCCAAAGATTTGAACAAGGAGCTTGAGCTCGAAATTATCGGAGCCGAGACGGAGCTTGATCGTACGGTCATTGATGAAATCGGCGACCCGCTCGTTCATTTGTTGAGAAATGCGATTGACCATGGAATCGAAAGCGCAGAAGTCCGGAAAAACAATGGCAAGCCTGCGAAAGGCACGATCGTGCTGAAAGCATACCACAGCGGGAATCATGTGTTCATTGAAATAGAGGATGACGGAGCGGGAATCAATCGGGATGTCGTTGTAAGAAAAGCGATTGAAAAAGGGATTTTGACAGAGGCAGAAGCGATGGATCTTCCGGATGAGCAGGCTTATGAGCTGATCATGGCATCCGGTTTCTCGACGGCGGAAAAGATTTCCGATATATCCGGCCGGGGAGTCGGCCTCGATGTCGTCAAGTCGAAAATCCAGTCTCTTGGCGGCTCTATATCGATTTCGTCGGCGCCAGGGAAGGGTTCGGTTTTTTCAATCCAGCTTCCGCTGACTCTTTCCATCATTTCAGCAATGCTCGTTGAAATCGGTGAAGAGAAATATGCAATTCCGTTATCTTCTATTCTTGAAACGGCAATCATTAAACGCGAAGAGATCTTGCAGGCACATAATCAGCCTGTCATTGATTTTCGCGGGAAAGTGGTACCGATCATCGATCTGAAAAATATTTTTGAGATTGAGAGAAAAGAAGAAGAAGATGAGTTCGTTTCACTCGTCATCGTTCGGAAAGGTGACAAGATGGCGGGACTTGAAGTGGATTCTTTCATTGGCCAGCAGGAGATCGTTTTGAAATCACTCGGAGACTATTTGTCCAAAGTATTCGCCATTTCAGGCGCCACTATTCTTGGCGATGGCCAGGTCGCGTTGATTATGGACTGTAATGCACTGATTAAATAATGCAATTAGCTTACTATTTTGCTCAAAAGGAGCGTGATGACAATGGCAGTTGATGCAGCAGCAAAGGAACTGAAGCTGATTGTCTTTTCGTTGGATGACAAAGAATACGCCGTACCGGTCGAACAAGTAAAAGGGATTGAAAAGCCGCTTCATATTACAAGAGTCCCAAGAGCGGCTGCGCATATTAAAGGGGTCATTAATATGCGGGGATCAATCATCCCGATCATTGATTTAAAAAAGCGGCTAAACCTTGGTGATGCTGTTTACACAAAGAGCACAAGGATGATCATCGTCAATGTCAATGATTTTGAAGTAGGGATCATCGTCGACGGGGCAAACGATGTATTGGACGTCGCAGCGGATTCAATTGAACCGCGCCCGGATGTTGTCGGTTCAATCGAAACGGATTTTATCACCGGAGTGGCAAAATACGGCAAACGGCTGTTGATTTTGCTCAGCCTTGAAAATGTGCTGAATCCGAGCTAAAGGAATGGATGAAATGGGTTTGGAAAAAAAATTCGATGCTGTCCATCTTGATGTTCTTCGTGAAATCGGCAATATCGGCGCTGGGCACGCGGCTACAGCATTGTCTGTCCTAATGGAAAAGAAAATCGACATGGTTGTGCCGAAAGTAAGGATTATGCCATTTGGTGATATGCTTGAGCTTGCCGGCGGGCATGAAAATGTAGTAGTGGCGGTATATTTGCGGATTGAAGGCGATGTATCGGGCAATATGTTCTTTATTCTTCCGCTAGACCAAGGTACGAGATATATCCAGCAGATGACCGGAGATGAAACATTTTCCTTCGCCAATCCTCCTTATTCTGAATTGGGCCTTTCTGCTATGCAGGAATTGGGGAATATCTTGTCAGGTTCCTATCTATCTTCCTTATCGGACTTTACCGGGCTGGATCTTCACCCGTCTGTTCCTTCGCTCAGCGTGGATATGGCCGGTGCGATCATCAGTTACGGCCTGATTGAGCTGTCACAGTCCGAGGATTATGCCATTGTGATTGATACGTCATTACAGGATGACGAACAACATCATAGTGAGCTCGTTCATGGTCAGTTCTTCCTGCTGCCGGATCCTGAGTCGTTTTCGATTCTTTTCAAAGCACTAGGGGTAAATGGGAATGAAGAATGAAGAAACCGTCATAAGAGTCGGCATAGCTGACATGAAAATCGCCAAAGCGCCCGAGCGTATCAGGACGTCGGGCCTTGGCTCCTGCGTAGGCATTGCCCTTTATGATGCACATGCGAAAACGGCCGGACTTGCTCATATTATGCTTCCGGATTCGTCGCTTGCAAAAGGTCAGCAGCCGGTAAACGCGGCGAAATTTGCTGATACGGCGCTGCCTGCGCTTGTTGCCGATCTCGAAAGGCAGGGAGCCAAGCAGAGGAATATGCGTGCAAAAATCGCCGGCGGGGCACAGATGTTCAAATTTACCCAAGGGGGCAGCGAACAGATGCGCATCGGCCCGCGAAATGTCCAGGCAGTGAAAGAGATGCTGGAGACGCTGCGCATTCAAATTGTCGCCGAAGACGTCGGCGGTTCAAGCGGCAGAACGATCGAATTTGATCCGGATACCTGCCAGCTTGAAATTAGAACGGTGAATTTAGGTACGACGGTCATTTAGCATTCAGACATGGATGTCGCAAGCTGCTGTGGTTTGCATGGATCCCGACTGTGCTGTTTGCAACTGGGAGGAGGAGATGGAATGTCAGACTCGTCACTGATTGAAGAACAAGTCTATTGGGACAAATGGAGTGAGGACCGCGATCCGGATGCGGGGAATATTCTGATTCAAAAATACATGCCGCTCGTAACGTATCATGTGCAGCGGATTGCTGTTGGAATCCCGAAAAACGTTCCCCGCGATGAATTGAAGAGCTTTGGAATGATGGGCCTGCTCGACGCCTTGCATAAATTCGATAGGAAACGTGACCTGAAATTCGATACGTATGCCTCCTTTCGCATTAGAGGAGCAATCATTGATGGGCTCCGTAAAGAGGACTGGCTACCGAGAAGCACTCGTGAAAAAGCGAAAAAAATTGAAGCGGCCGCCGAAAAAATGGAGCAAGAATATTTGCGCCACGTCACCCCAGAAGAAATCGCAGAAAAGCTTGGAATGCCGGTTGAGGAAGTGTGCAAAACATTCAGCGAGCATTTTTTCTCGAATGTTCTCTCAATCGATGAATTTATCCATGACCAGGAGGAAGGAGAGACACATTCCTACTCTGTCAAGGACGAGGGGACGCCGCTGCCCGAAGATTCATTGATCAAAAAAGAATGGCTCCAAGAGATGGCGGAGGTTATTAAAACATTGACCGAGAAGGAGCAGCTCGTTCTCAGCCTGTTTTATAAGGAAGAACTGACATTTACGGAAATAGGCGAAATTACAAATCTCTCCACATCCAGAATCTCGCAAATCCATTCGAAAGCCCTTTTTAAGCTAAAACATCTTCTATTAAAACAATACCATTGAGGGAGGCGGCACAATGAGCTTAAAAGCGATTGAATTGCAGGTCGCTCTTCCCCGTACATACGATGCCGGAAAAGTTACCGAACAGCTTAACCAAAAAAGCCAGCTTGCCAATGATTATGCGGCCCTTGAAGGGGAAAAGAAGCTGGAAGAGGCACGACAAAACGTGTTGAATCTGGAGGGGAAAGACAAGGCTTCCTTGCGAGAAGGCGGTGGCGAGCAAAGAGAACGGCAAAAAAAGCGCCGCCAATCACCCAAGGAAGAAGCCGAATCGCGGTCGGAAAACCATCCTTACAAAGGGAAATCAATTGATTATAATGGATAGTGATGTCTAATGGGAATGATAGTCGTTATATTGTTTATCCTCAATCTTCTAACCATCTTTGCGGTTGTCCTGCTCTTCCAGCGTCAGAACAGGCTGATTGAACTGGAGCGAAGCCAGCAAAAGGGACTGCAAGAGTCGGAGGAGCTGCTGTCTGCCTTCATGATGGAAATGAAGGAGGAAAACGAGCTTTTCCTCGCAAAAATCCGGTCTGTGCAGGAAAAGGACAGAGGTTCAGCTTCTTCTAACGAACAAAAACCGCTAGAACCAGAGAATCAGGAGCCAGAGCTTCAAATTCCGCAAGCCGGCTATCAGAAAATGATGGCAGCACGTGCCTATAAACCCGCAGAAAAGGCGGATCCCGTTTTTGAGGATCTTCCGTTTGAGGACCAGGTCTTTCTCCTGGCGGAAGAGGGTATGCCGGTTGAAGAGATCGCCAAAAAACTGCATAAAGGCAAGACGGAGATTGAGCTCCTTTTGAAATTCAGAAAAAGATGAACTTGGAACTTGTATCATTTCCAAAGTTATGATATATTGATTGATGGTGTTAATACACACGTTTCATGATTCCGTGCAAGGTGCTGTCTGACGGCAGTCTGTTCGGAAAATGAGTGAGACGGAGGAAAACAAAACCGAGGAGGAAACAACACTATGTCAGTAATTTCAATGAAACAACTGCTTGAAGCTGGTGTACATTTCGGTCACCAGACACGCCGCTGGAATCCAAAGATGAAGAAATACATCTTCACGGAAAGAAACGGCATCTACATCATCGACTTGCAAAAAACAGTAAAGAAAGTCGAAGAAGCTTATAACTTCATGAGAGAGCTTGCTGAAAACAACGGAAAAGTATTGTTTGTCGGCACAAAGAAACAAGCTCAAGACTCTGTTAAAGAAGAAGCTGAACGCGCAGGCCACTACTATGTGAACCATCGCTGGCTCGGCGGAACACTTACAAACTTCGAAACGATCCAAAAGCGTATCGATCGCCTGAAAGCAATCGAAAAAATGGAAGAAGACGGCACATTTGAAGTCCTTCCTAAGAAAGAAATCGTGCAATTGAAGAAAGAACATGAGCGCCTTGTTAAATTCCTTGGCGGCATCAGAGACATGAAGACTCTTCCAGATGCAATGTTCATTATCGATCCGCGCAAAGAGCGTATTGCAGTTGCAGAAGCACGCAAACTGAACATTCCAATCGTCGGCATCGTTGACACAAACTGCGACCCTGATGAAATCGACGTAGTCATCCCGGCTAACGACGATGCAATCCGCGCCGTGAAATTGCTCACTTCCAAAATGGCTGATGCTTTGATGGAAGCGAAAGATGACGTGGAAGCAGAAGAAGCAGCTGAAGAAACTGCTAACGCATAATCAAACATAAGGCAAACGCCCATTAAAGGGCTTCAGTCTGAAAAAGGTGATGAGGGTGCGTACACTTGTCACCTTTTTTCAAACAAAGAATGAACTGTCACAAGGAGGATGTAAACATGGCAATTACTGCACAAATGGTTAAAGAACTGCGTGAAAAAACTGGCGCGGGCATGATGGACTGCAAAAAAGCATTGACTGAAACAAATGGTGATATGGAAAAAGCAATCGACTTCCTGCGTGAAAAAGGTATCGCTTCAGCAGCGAAGAAAGCGGACCGCATTGCTGCGGAAGGCACAACTTTCATCATGAGCAAAGGCAATGACGCAGTCATCCTTGAAGTGAACGCTGAAACAGACTTCGTTGCGAAAAACGAAAACTTTCAAAACCTTGTTAAAGAACTGGCTGAGCAACTGCTTGCAGAAAAGCCAGAGACAGTGGAAGCTGCACTTGAAACAAAAATGCAGAACGGACAAACTGTCAATGAATACATCAATGCAGCCATCGCTACAATCGGCGAAAAGCTGACTTTGCGCCGTTTTGCGATCCAAACAAAAACGGACAGCGACGCTTTCGGCGAATACCTTCACATGGGCGGACGTATCGGCGTTCTCGTCAAGCTTGAAGGCACTACCGATGCAGATGCTGCAAAAGACGTAGCGATGCACATCGCAGCGATCAATCCAAAATACATCTCCCGCGACCAAGTTTCTGCGGAAGAAACAGAGCATGAGCGCCAAGTGTTGACTCAACAAGCTCTTAACGAAGGCAAGCCTGAAAAAATCGTTGAAAAAATGGTTGAAGGCCGCCTTGGCAAATTCTTCGAAGAAATCTGCCTGCTTGACCAAACATTCGTGAAAAACTCTGACCAAAAAGTACGCCAATTCGTAGAATCCCACGGCGCTACAGTAGCAGATTTCATCCGCTACGAAGTCGGAGAAGGCCTCGAAAAACGCCAAGAAAACTTCGCAGAAGAAGTAATGAGCCAAATTAAGAAGTAAGACAGAAATGCGGAGGCGCCTTGCTCGGCCGCGACAAGCATAAGACGGAAACGGAAAAAGGCGTTTTTCAGCCTTTATTCGTTTCTGGCTTATGACCTCGAGCGGCCAGGCGCCGGAGCTGGACAAAGAAAATGCGGAGGGCGATTGAACAGGGGCGACAAGCTCTTTTCTGAAGAGACCTCGAGCCCCTATCGCCCGCAGCTGGATAATGAATAATCACAACGAAATAGGGAGCACGCCTCGTGTTCCCTATTTTTTACAAGCAAAAGAAATTTACATACTGTATTGGAGGTTCACATGAGCACCCCAAAATATAAAAGAGTCGTCCTTAAATTAAGTGGAGAAGCACTTGCAGGAGATGAAGGATTCGGTATTAATCCTGCCATCATCCGTTCGATTGCCGAACAGGTGAAGGAAGTAGCCGAACTTGGCGTGGAAGTGGCAGTCGTTGTAGGCGGCGGCAACATCTGGCGCGGCAAGACGGGCAGTGAAATGGGCATGGACCGCGCATCAGCGGATTATATGGGTATGCTGGCAACCGTGATGAATTCACTTGCACTCCAGGATAGCCTGGAACAGCTCGGAATCGAAACGCGCGTACAGACATCGATCGATATGCGCCAGGTTGCAGAACCATACATCCGAAGAAGAGCAATCCGTCACTTAGAAAAGCACCGTGTCGTCATTTTTGCTGCCGGCACCGGCAATCCATACTTTTCTACCGACACGACAGCAGCGCTGCGTGCGGCTGAAATCGAAGCAGATGTTATCCTGATGGCGAAGAACAATGTTGATGGTGTATACAGCGCCGATCCGAAGCTTGACAAGGATGCAGTCAAATACGACAAACTCTCCTATCTTGATGTGTTGAAGGAAGGCCTCGGTGTAATGGATTCCACCGCTTCCTCTTTATGCATGGACAATGATATTCCATTGATTGTTTTTTCTTTCACTGAAAAAGGCAACGTTAAGCGCGCCGTTATGGGCGAAGAAATCGGAACAATTGTAAGGGGGAATAAATAATGCCGAAAGCGACACTGAATACGACAAAAGAAAGAATGGAAAAAGCGATCCAAGCGTACAGCCGTGAATTGGCCAGCATTCGTGCGGGCCGCGCCAATGCATCCCATCTTGACCGTATCACAGTAGATTATTACGGAGCACCTACACCGATCAACCAAATGGCGTCTGTATCGGTGCCAGAGGCTCGCTTGCTCGTTATCCAGCCGTATGACAAGACTATTCTTGGCGATATTGAGAAAGCGATCTTGAAATCTGACCTCGGACTTACTCCGTCAAACGACGGTTCATTGATCCGTCTTTCGATTCCGCAGCTTACGGAAGAGCGGAGAAAAGAACTTGTGAAAGTTGTCAAAAAAGAAGGCGAAGATGCAAAAGTCGCAATCCGGAATATCCGCCGCGACGGCAATGATGACCTAAAAAAGCTAGAGAAAAATGGCGACATCTCCGAAGATGAACTTCGTGGATACGCAGATGACATTCAGAAGCTCACTGATGATCATATTAAAAAAATCGATCAGCTGACGAAAGAAAAAGAGGAAGAAATTTTAGCGGTCTGATCCTCAGCCGAAAAGCCCTTTCTTAACGAAGGGCTTTTTATTTTTGCCCTGCAGCCCGTGTTCTTTCAGCCTGCAAGCATTTTCCTTCATCAACCAGAATAAAATAGACTGCTATTCAAAATGAGAACTTTTCTTTATAATAGGTTACGATGCTGTTCGGATTTTTAGAAGACCAGCACAAACAATAACGATTTCTGGCGAAGTATGCTAATATTATGGAATGGATAGCAGACGGAAGGATTTCTGACGGAGGATACTCTCATGCTGAATAAAATGAAGTTATGGAAAACTTCCAAAGAGATGCCGGCGATGGAAGAGAGAATAGCGAAAATACGAACACAGCCGGTTCCTGGCCATATTGCCATCATTATGGACGGAAATGGTCGGTGGGCAAAAAAACGGGCACTGCCGAGAATTGCCGGGCACCATGAAGGCATGCAGGTGGTCAAGAAGATTACCAAGCTTGCCAACCGTCTCGGGATTGACACACTTACATTATATGCGTTTTCAACAGAGAACTGGAAAAGGCCAAAGCTCGAAGTGGATTATTTGATGCGCCTTCCTGAGGAGTTTCTCGGCAGTTTTCTGCCTGAATTGATTGAAGAAAACGTGAAGGTGACCATGATGGGGGAGAAAGAGCTTCTTCCTGAACATACGAAACGGGCGGTAGATCAGGCATTACGCTCCACAGCTCACAATACGGGCTTGAATCTGAATCTTGCCTTGAATTATGGGAGCCGGACAGAAATTGTCGAAGCAATTAAAAAGATGTACCAAGATATTAAAGACGGGCAGCTTGACGAAAATGATGTCACAGATGAAAATTTGTCCAACTATTTAATGACCAGTGCCTTTGCCGATCCGGATCTTTTAATTCGTACAAGCGGCGAGCTGCGGCTGAGCAATTTCATGCTTTGGCAGCTGGCTTATACAGAGCTGTTTTTTACGGATGTTCTTTGGCCGGATTTTAAAGATGAACATTTGCTGGAGGCTGTCGAGGCCTACCAAAACCGTTCCAGGAGATACGGAGGCATACATAGCGAGGAGATAGAGAAATGAAACAAAGAATCATCACAGCAGCAGTTGCAATAGCAGTTTTCCTGCCGTTGGCCATATGGGGCGGCCTTCCGTTCACCTTATTGGCCTACGCCATGGCTTCCATCGGGCTCCATGAGCTGTTTAAAATGAGAAAACAGCCGTTTTTCTCATTCCCCGGCATATTGAGCCTTGTTTTGCTCTGGATTCTGCTGCTTCCGGCAGATGTATTTTCTGCCTATAATTTTACGGGTCTCGGAAAAGCGGAGCTCGGCGTTATTGGTGCCCTGCTTTTCCTCGTCTACACAGTTGTCGTAAAAAACACGTTCACATTTGACGATGCGGGCTATTTTATGATGGCCATCCTCTATGTGGGCATCGGCTTCTATTATTTTATTGCGACGCGCGAAGCAGGGCTTGTCTACTTGTTCTATGCATTGTTCGTCGTCTGGGTGACCGATTCTGGCGCCTATTTTATCGGGAGAGCTATGGGAAAAAGAAAGCTTTGGCCGGAAATTTCTCCGAACAAGACGGTCGAAGGTTCGCTTGGCGGTATCGTCGCGGCCCTTGTTGTAGCGCTGCTATTCTTCTTTTTCTCCGGAATCGACATTCCACTAGGAAAATTGATGCTGATTACGATTGTTCTGTCTGCTTTTGGACAAGTAGGAGATTTGGCAGAGTCTGCACTGAAAAGACATTATGATGTAAAGGATTCCGGCAATCTGCTGCCGGGTCACGGCGGTATTTTGGATCGATGCGACAGCTGGCTGTTTGTTCTGCCACTGTTCTACTTACTTTCTGCACTATAACCAAACCACCGCCAGATGAATAGGAGTTGAGAAGTTTGAAACATATCAGTTTGCTTGGGGCGACAGGATCGATCGGTACCCAGACGTTGCAAGTCATCCGGGAGCATCCGGAAGAGTTCTCGTTAACGGCAATGGCATTCGGGCGCAATGTCGAGTATGCACGCAAGATTATCAATACGGATAGGCCGGAACTCGTCTGCGTGGAAACAAAGGAAGATTGTGATCGGCTGAAAAGCGAATTCCCAACAGGCATTACATTTGTTTGGGGAGAGGAAGGACTGATTCAGGCAGCTGCGTATGAAAAAGCAGACATCGTCCTAAATTCTGTCCTCGGAAGTATCGGCCTTCAGTCAACGCTTGCAGCAATAGAAGCGAAGAAAACGGTCGCCCTTGCCAATAAGGAGTCGCTCGTTGTTGCCGGTCATCTCGTCAAAGCGGCCCTTGACCGGCACAAGGTCGACTTGATTCCAGTCGACAGCGAACACTCGGCGATATTTCAATGCTTGCGCGGTGAGGATGAGAAGACGATTCAGCGCCTGCTCATCACAGCTTCAGGCGGAAGTTTCCGTGATTATAACCGAAAGCAGCTTGAAAATGTTACGCTTGAACAAGCTTTGAATCATCCAAATTGGTCGATGGGCTCCAAAATTACGATTGACTCTGCTACAATGATGAACAAAGGCTTGGAAGTGATTGAGGCACATTGGCTGTTTGACATGCCTTATGACAAAATTGATGTCTTGCTTCACCGGGAGAGCATCATCCATTCTCTCGTTGAATTCCAAGACAGCAGTGTAATGGCTCAGCTAGGCAGCCCTGACATGCGTGTGCCAATCCAGCTTGCGCTCTCTTATCCTGACCGCCTGCCGCTCCCTTCCGCCAACTGGCTTGACTTGGTTAAAACAGGCACTCTTCATTTTGAGGAAATGGACATGGAAAGATTCCGCTGTCTTCAGTTCGCCTATGACGCCGGCAGAGAAGGAGGCACGATGCCTGCTGTATTAAATGCAGCCAATGAAGTGGCGGTTGCCGCTTTCCTTAAGGAGAAGATCTCGTTTCTCCAAATTGAAAGCATCATTGAAACTGTGATGAATAAACATAAAGCGGTCCAAAATCCTGATTTGGAGACGATTCATCAGGCAGATAAGGAAGCCCGGGCATTTGCAAGCACACTCTTTTAATAAAGGTGGTAGTCCATTTTGAATACAATACTGGCGTTTATCATCATTTTCGGCGCGCTTGTGTTTTTCCATGAGCTGGGACACTTTATCTTTGCAAAGCGTTCGGGAATTTTGGTAAGAGAATTCGCGATCGGCTTCGGGCCAAAAATCTTTTTTTATACAAAAAATGAAACGACCTATACGATCCGGCTTCTCCCAATCGGCGGGTATGTCCGCATGGCCGGGGAAGACCCGGAAATGCCGGAGCTGAAGCCCGGTCACCGAATTGCACTGCTGCTTGACCAAGACGGAAAAGCAGAAAAAATCATCATGAACCAAAAAAGCCGTTATCCGAATGCCATCACGATTGAGGTGGAGGAGGCCGATCTTGAGCGGGAACTCTTCATCAAAGGGTATGAGGACGGCGACGATGAAGAACTAAAGCGATTTGCGGTCTCACGTGATGCCTATATTGTGGAGGATCAGGTAGAGACGAAGATTGCTCCTTGGGACCGGCAGTTCGCCTCGAAGAAGTTGAGCGCACGGGCCATGACAATCTTTGCAGGACCAATGTTCAACTTCATCCTTGCCATTGTCATTTTCATGATTATCGGCTTCTTGAACGGCGTGCCCGTGAAAGAGGCGGTGCTTGGAAAGGTAATGCCTGACAGCCCGGCGAGCGAAGCGAATTTAAAAGCCGGCGATGAAGTGCTGACGATTAACGGACAGGGAGTCTCGACCTTCGTTGATATGACCGAGATTGTCCGTGCTCATCCTGATGAGGAACTGGTGTTTACGGTTGAGCGTGGGGGAGAGACACTGGATGTTCCGGTAATTCCCGAAAAGCAGGAGGCAGAAGGCGAGTCATACGGATTGATCGGTGTCCAGTCTGCCCTCGATAAATCGGTGCCAAAAACTCTCGCTTACGGCTTTACAGAAACGTATACAATGACGATTGAAATCTTTAAACTGCTGTCGAAGCTTCTGACCGGACAGTTTTCGATTGATATGCTGTCAGGTCCAGTCGGGATTTACAAAACGACTGAGACAGTCGCTCAGTCCGGACTGATGAATTTGATGAGATGGGGCGGGTTGTTGAGCATAAATCTTGGTATAATGAATTTATTGCCGATTCCTGCGCTTGACGGCGGACGGCTGCTGTTCTTCGGAGTAGAAGCACTTCGCGGAAAACCGCTGGACCGTCAGAAAGAGACTCTCGTTCATCTGGTCGGATTTGCACTTCTCATGGTGCTGATGATCGTAGTAACGTGGAATGATATTCAACGCTTTTTTATTAACTGACCAATTGTAGAGATAGAGGTGCGATCAATGAGACAAACGATGACACTTATTCCCACGCTCAGGGAAGTGCCTGCAGATGCGGACGTAAAGAGCCACCAGCTCCTGCTCCGGGCAGGGTTCATCCGCCAGACGGCAAGTGGAGTGTATACGTATATGCCGCTTGCAAAAAGGCTGTTGGATAAGATTGAAAGAATCATCAGGGAAGAGATGGAAAGGGCAGGTGCAGCGGAGCTTTTGATGCCCGCACTCCAGCCTGCCGAACTATGGCAGGAGTCTGGCCGCTGGTATACTTACGGGGAAGAACTGATGCGTCTTCACGATCGTCATAACCGCGACTTTGCTCTTGGGCCGACCCACGAAGAAGTAATTACAAACCTTCTAAGGGATGAAATCAAGTCTTATAAGAAGCTGCCGCTTGCCCTATTCCAGATCCAGACGAAATTCAGGGACGAGAAGAGACCACGTTTCGGTTTGCTCCGCGGCCGGGAATTCATTATGAAAGATGCGTATTCTTTCCATGCAACACCTGAGAGTCTTGATGAAACCTATAAAAAGATGCATACCGCCTATTCAAACATCTTTACGCGCTGCGGGCTTGATTTCCGCTCTGTTTTGGCGGATTCGGGTGCAATCGGCGGGAAAGATACCCAGGAATTCATGGTTCTTTCGGAAATCGGTGAAGATACGATTGCCTATTCAGATGCATCTGATTACGCGGCGAATATTGAAATGGCCGAAGTCGTAAAAGTGTACAAGAGATCGGAAGAGCCTGAGAAAGAGTTGGCTGAAGTCGACACACCGGGACAAAAAACAATTGCGGCTATCTCCGGATTTTTGCAGGTTGAAGAGGAGAAGTGCATTAAAACGCTTGTTTTCAAGGCGGATGACGAGCTTGTCATCGTATTGGCAAGAGGCGACCATGAAATCAACGACATTAAAGTGAAAAACGTGCTCGGTGCAAAAACGGTTGAAATGGCTGAAGAAGAAGAAATCGTCGGCCTGCTCAACTGCTCGCCAGGTTCGCTCGGACCGGTCGGTGTGGAAGGAAAAGCGAAAATTCTTGCTGACAATGCGGTCGAGTCGATCGTAAATGCCGTTTGCGGCGCTAATAAAGAAGGTGTGCATTACATCAATGTCGTGCCTGGCCGGGATTTCCAAGCTCAGTATGCCGATCTTCGCTTTATCCAGGAAGGGGATCCTTCACCGGATGGCAAGGGAACCATCAAGTTTGCCCGCGGAATTGAAGTCGGTCATATCTTCAAGCTTGGCACAAAGTACAGTGATGCCCTGAAAGCCGAGTTCCTCGATGAGAACGGAAAGGCGAAGAGCTTCATTATGGGTTGCTACGGAATTGGTGTATCAAGGACACTCTCTGCAGTGGCGGAGCAGTACAATGACGAATCAGGTTTCACATGGCCGGTCGGCATTTCCCCGTATGACATCCATTTGATTCCTGTTAATATGAAGGACGCAGATCAGGCTGGACTTGCCGAGGAATTATACGGCCTGCTGCAGCAAAACCGTTATGAAGTGCTAATGGATGACCGTGCAGAACGCCCGGGCGTAAAATTCAAAGATTCCGATCTGATTGGACTTCCGGTTCGGATTACAGTCGGCAAAAAGGCGAACGAAGGAATCGTTGAGGTGAAGCTGCGAGCTTCAGGTGAAACATTCGAAGTCAATAAAAATGAATTGCTGGAAATGCTGAATCCTTATTTCAGCAAGCTTTGACAGGTTGCCTGTATTCCAGCCTAACTGATGAAGAGGTACCTTAATTTAAGGTACCTTCATTCAATTTTATTCATGTAGGGGGTGTGCAAGTTGGAAAAAGATCCTGTAGAGAAAAAAGAGCGATTCCGGCTCTTATTGCAGCAGCTCGGCCTGACCGAGGACCATTTCATACAATACGTCGAAAACGGGGAAATTGAAAAGCTGCAAATCGACAGGAAAAGGAAGCGTTGGCATTTTTATTTTTTATTGGAAAAGCTGATCCCCTTTGCCGCATACAAAAAGCTGGAACAGCATTTGCAGCATAGTTTCCGCAGTATTGCCGATATCAATTTTACGCTGAAGGTAAAAAACGCCGAATTCACGCCTGAGCTGATTGCCGACTACTGGACAGATTGCCTTCAAGAGCTGCAAGGCATCTCACCAATGCTTCTCTCTCTGCTCAATGGACAGCTCCCGGAACTGCAGGGGAATAAGCTGCTGATCACAGCAAGAAATGATACAGAGGCGAGGACACTGAAGCAAAAATACGGTGATCTCATTGGCCTGTCCCTCCAAAAATACGGCTTTCCACATTTGATCCTCGACGCGGTCGTTCAGCAAGAGGCTAACGGCGGCGAGGAGTTTGAGAGATTTGTAGAAGCGAAGCAAAAAGAAGATGAGGAGCGGGCAAGGCAGGCTGTAATTGACATGGTGCAGCAGGAGGCGGAACGTGCAAAAGGCGGCGGAGCCGAAGCGCCTCAAGGCCCGCTTACGATCGGGATTACGATCAAAGAAAACGAAGAAATCAAACGGCTTGAAGAAATCATCGATGAGGAGCGCCGGGTCGCGATTGAGGGATATATTTTCAATGCAGAGACGAGAGAGCTTCGGAGCGGCCGGACGCTGCTTACTTTTAAAATCACCGATTATACAAGCTCCATTATGGTGAAAATGTTCTCCCGTGACAAAGAGGATGCTGCGATGCTTGCCAGAGTAAAGAAAGGGATGTGGGCAAGGGTCCGGGGCAGTGTCCAGATGGATACATTTGTCCGCGACCTCGTCATGATGGCGAATGACATCAATGAAATCCGCCCTGTCGAACGGAAAGACTTAGCCCCTGAAGGAGAAAAGCGAGTCGAGCTTCATCTCCACTCGCCGATGAGCCAGATGGATGCTGTCACATCGGTCGCTGACCATATCGCACAGGCGAAAAAATGGGGGCACAAAGCGATTGCGCTTACCGATCATGCAGTTGTCCAGTCCTTCCCGGAAGCTTTCAGCGCAGGGAAAAAGCATGACATCAAAATCCTCTACGGGCTTGAGGCCAATTTGGTCAACGATGGAGTCCCGATTGCTTATAATAGCGCCCATCGCCTTTTAGATGACGATGTGTTTGTCGTATTCGACGTCGAAACGACAGGGTTATCCGCAATTTATGACACGATTATTGAACTGGCTGCCGTAAAAGTCCAGGGCGGTGAGATTATCGACCGGTTTGAACGTTTTGCCAATCCGCATCATCCGCTTTCTTCAACGACCATCGAGCTGACCGGGATTACGGATGACCTCGTGCAAAATGCTCCAGATGTCGATGAGGTGCTTCGTGATTTCCATGAATGGACAGGGGATGCTGTTTACGTTGCCCATAACGCTTCTTTTGATATGGGCTTCCTTAATACTGGCTATCAGAGATACGGGATTGGAAAGGCGGAGAACCCGGTAATCGATACGCTTGAGCTTGGAAGATTTTTGTATCCTCAGTTTAAAAACCATCGGCTCAATACGCTTGCGAAGAAATTCGACATCGAACTGACCCAGCACCACCGGGCCATCTATGATGCTGAAGCGACTGGCTATCTCATGTTGAAAATGCTGAAGGATGCGAAGGAGAAGGGGATCGATTACCATGATGACCTGAACCGGCATGTGGGGGAAGGCGATGCATACAAGCGGGCGCGCCCTTACCATTGCACGCTCCTCGCCGTAAACGATACCGGATTGAAAAATCTGTTCAAGCTCGTTTCATTTTCACATATGAATTACTTTTATCGGGTGCCAAGAATTCCACGCTCGCTTTTGGAGAAGTACCGTGAAGGCCTATTGATCGGTTCCGGCTGTGACAAAGGTGAAGTGTTTGAAGCGATGATGCAAAAAGGGAAGACAGAGGCGGAAAAAGCAGCCCGTTTTTATGATTACCTTGAGGTCCATCCAAAGCCTGTTTATTCCCATCTGCTCGAAATGGAGCTTGTGCGGAATGAGAAGGATCTTGAAGACATTATTCAAAACATCGTCGAGCTCGCAGAAAAATTGGAGATTCCTGCGGTAGCAACAGGGAACGTACACTATTTGAACGAAGTTGACAAGGTGTACAGGCAGATTCTCGTTGGTTCCCAAGGGGGAGCGAATCCGCTCAATCGCCATCAGCTTCCTGACGTGCATTTCCGGACAACGGATGAAATGCTGAAGGAATTCCGTTTCCTCGGAGAAGAGAAGGCGAAAGAGATCGTCGTTCTGAACCCGAATGCAATTGCGGACAGAATCGAAAGTATTAAGCCGATTAAAGATGATTTGTACACGCCAAAAATTGAAGGCGCTGAAGATGAGATCAAAGACATGAGCTACAACATGGCGAGGAAGATATACGGCGATGAGCTTCCTGAAATTGTTGAAGCCCGGCTTGAGAAAGAACTGAAAAGTATCATCGGCCATGGGTTTGCCGTTATTTATCTCATCTCTCATAAGCTCGTGAAAAAGTCGCTTGATGACGGCTACCTCGTCGGTTCCCGGGGGTCCGTCGGCTCGTCGTTCGTTGCGACGATGACGGAAATTACCGAAGTAAATCCGCTGCCGCCGCATTACGTTTGCCCGAACTGCAAGCATTCCGAGTTTTTCAATGATGGATCTGTCGGATCAGGGTTTGACTTGCCTGATAAGTCATGCCCGGAGTGCGGCACAGAATACGTAAAGGACGGCCAGGATATTCCGTTCGAAACATTCCTTGGATTCAAGGGGGACAAAGTTCCGGATATCGACTTGAACTTCTCCGGGGAGTATCAGCCGAAAGCCCATAACTATACGAAAGTGCTCTTTGGCGAGGATTATGTGTATCGTGCTGGAACAATCGGTACGGTTGCGGAGAAGACGGCGTTTGGCTATGTAAAGGGCTATGCCCAGGATCATAATATGATGCTGAGAAATGCAGAGGTGGAGAGGCTTGTCCAGGGCTGCACCGGGGTAAAACGGACGACAGGACAGCACCCGGGAGGCATTATCGTAGTTCCTGACTATATGGAAATCTACGACTTCTCACCGATCCAATATCCAGCCGATGACAGCGAGTCCGAGTGGAAGACAACGCATTTCGACTTCCATTCCATTCATGATAATTTGTTGAAGCTCGATATTCTCGGGCACGATGATCCGACGGTCATCCGGATGCTTCAGGATTTGAGCGGGATCGATCCGAAGACGATTCCGACCGATGATCCGGAAGTAATGAAGATATTTGGTGGAACGGAATCACTTGGCGTGACAGAGGAACAGATCATGTGCAAAACCGGAACGCTTGGGATTCCAGAGTTCGGAACCCGTTTCGTCCGTCAAATGCTTGAGGATACAAAACCGACGACGTTCTCAGAGCTCGTCCAGATTTCCGGACTTTCTCATGGAACCGACGTCTGGCTCGGCAATGCCCAAGAGCTTATTTACAGCAAGACTTGCACGTTGCCGGAAGTAATCGGCTGTCGTGACGATATCATGGTTTTCCTTATCTATCAGGGTCTTGAGCCGTCTCTCGCCTTCAAGATCATGGAATCTGTCCGGAAAGGGAAAGGACTGATTCCTGAATGGGAAGAGGAGATGCGCAAGAATGAAGTGCCGGAATGGTATATTGATTCATGCAAAAAGATCAAATACATGTTCCCGAAAGCGCACGCGGCCGCCTATGTTTTGATGGCTGTCCGTATTGCTTACTTCAAAGTACACCATCCGCTCCTATACTATGCAGCGTATTTTACAGTACGTGCGGAGGACTTCGATTTGAATGCGATGGTTCGCGGATCCCAGACGATTCGGGCGAAAATTGAGGAAATCAATGCCAAAGGTCTGGAAGCGTCGACGAAGGAGAAGAACTTGCTCACAGTAATGGAACTTGCCCTTGAGATGTGTGAACGGGGCTATAAATTTCAGCGCGTGGACCTTTATAAATCAAGCGCATCGGAATTTATCATTGAGGGGGATTCCCTCATCCCGCCATTCAATGCAATCCCTGGACTTGGCACAAACGCTGCCATCAATATTGTAAAAGCTCGCGAGGAAGCCGAATTCCTCTCGAAAGAAGATTTACAGCAACGGGGAAGGGTATCAAAAACCATTGTGGAATACTTGGATCAGCACGGCTGCCTCGAAGAATTGCCGGAGCAGAACCAATTGTCGCTGTTCTAATCAGAAGGCGGAGACCGGAGGCGGTCTCCGTTTTCTTTTGTTTCACCGTTATTCTAATGGTTAGCTCCGGGCGGCTAGGGGCTCGGGGTCGCCCCTGGGCAAGCCGCCTCCGCTTTTCATTGTCCATCTCGGGACGGCAGGGGCTAGCGGACTTCGGGAATCCGCCTACGATAAGTTAACATCGGCTCCCTTGTCGCCGTGTTTCCTTTATCTCGTTGGATTCCCTCCAGCGCCTGTCGCCCCTGGGCAAGCCGCCTCCGCTTTTCTTGTTTGCATTCAATTTCTGGGTATGGTATATTTTTAGTGGAAATACTACGAATAACTCTCTGTAAACAAGAGTGGGCGCCCCCCACTCTTTCGTATTGTCGGGGATAATAATGGGTGTGGAAGAATCATTTATCCTGGAGGTTTTGTATGAGCAAGGTAATAGATACCGTAGCAGAATTGGCTTCTCCGATTTTGGAAGAGATGGAGCTTGAACTGGTGGATATTGAGTATGTAAAAGAGGGCAAGAACTGGTTTCTTCGCCTTTTCATTGACAAGGATGCCGGTGTCGATATTGACGAGTGCGGCATTGTCAGCGAAAAGCTCAGTGAGAAGCTGGATGAGCTGGATCCGATTCCGCAGAATTATTTTCTGGAAGTTTCCTCGCCCGGTGCAGAGCGCCCTTTGAAGAAGGAAGCGGATGTCCTGAAGGCGGTCGGCAAACATGTTCATGTAAAGCTTTACGAGCCAATTGACGGAGAAAAGACATTCGAAGGGAAGCTCGTTTCTTTTGAGGACGGCAACCTAACGTTGGAAATGAAAGTGAAGACGAGAGTGAAGACCGTGACATTGCCATATGACAAAGTCGCCAAAGCGCGGCTGGCTGTCGTTTTCTAAAAATCTCATAGCGTAAAGCTGAATTGTAAAAAAAGGGGATGACATTATCATGAGCTCAGAATTATTGGATGCTCTGATTATTTTGGAAAAAGAGAAAGGCATTTCTCGTGACGTATTAATCGAAGCCATCGAGGCTGCTCTCGTCTCAGCGTACAAACGAAATTTCAACCAGGCGCAAAACGTCCGTGTTGATTTGAATCTGGAAGCCGGCACGATGCGGGTATTTGCCCGGAAAGAGATCGTTGATGAAGTTTTTGATTCGCGATTGGAAATCTCGCTTGATGAAGCAAAGAAAATCAGTGCTGCCTATGAATCAGGCGACATTGTCGAGCTGGAAGTTACACCTAAGGACTTCGGCCGGATTGCTGCTCAGACAGCGAAACAAGTAGTCACCCAGCGTGTCCGTGAAGCAGAGAGAGGCATTATTTATTCGGAGTTTGTCGACCGTGAAGATGACATCATGACAGGAATCGTGCAGCGCCAGGATCCTCGTTTCATCTATGTAAGCCTTGGCAAAATCGAAGCACTTTTGCCGCAGAGCGAGCAGATGCCGAACGAAACCTACAAACCGCATGACCGGATCAAAGTGTATATCACCAAAGTCGAGAAGACAACAAAGGGTCCACAAATCTATGTATCCCGCACACATCCAGGCCTTCTGAAAAGATTGTTTGAGATCGAAGTGCCGGAAATCTTTGACGGCACGGTTGAGATCAAGTCTGTTGCGCGCGAAGCGGGTGACCGTTCTAAGATCTCTGTCTATACGGACAATGAAGAGGTCGATCCGGTCGGTTCATGTGTCGGTCCAAAGGGAACTAGAGTTCAGGCGATCGTCAATGAGCTTAAAGGCGAGAAAATTGATATCGTCGAATGGTCTGCCGATCCTGTTGATTTCGTAGCAAACGCACTTAGCCCGTCGAAGGTAGTGGATGTGGCGGTAAACGAAGATGATAAGGCCACAACTGTAGTCGTACCGGATTACCAGCTATCCCTGGCAATCGGAAAACGCGGACAGAATGCACGCTTGGCAGCTAAGTTGACAGGCTGGAAAATTGATATCAAGAGTGAAACGGATGCACGGGAAGCCGGCATTTATCCGCGCGAGGACTCTCTTTTTGAAGAGGACGATTATGAAGCGTATGATGAAGATGACTCTTTTGATACTTTCGATGGAATTGAGGAAGATGTCGAATAGGGGTGAAGAGAAATGGCAGTCCGCCGAAAAATACCGATGAGAAAATGTTTGGCAACAGGGGAAATGAAGCCAAAGAAAGAAATGGTTCGCATCGTCCGTTCGAAAGAAGGGGAAGTATCGGTTGACCTGACTGGAAAGAAAGCGGGCAGGGGTGCATACGTTTCAAAAGATCGCGAAGCCATATTACAGGCAAAGAAGAAAAATGTTTTTGCCAGCCAGCTTCAGGCAGAAGTTCCGGAATCGGTGTATGATGAGCTTCTGGATCTGGCCGGCGAGGAGAAACAATAATCCGATGAATCAGGAAAAATGGATGTCACTGCTTGGATTGGCAAATCGGGCAAGAAAAGTCATTTCGGGAGAAGACTTGGTCGTCAAGGAAATCCGGCAAGGGAAAGCAAAGCTCGTTCTGCTTTCCAAAGATGCCTCCTCCAACACTTCCAAAAAGATACAGGATAAATGCAGTTACTACCGAGTTCCAATCCGCCTTGTAGAAAACCGGGAAATGCTCGGTTCCGCAATCGGGAAAGAAGCGAGAGTAACCGTTGCTGTCTTGGAAGCAGGCTTTGCCGAAAAACTATCATTCCTGCTCGATGAATAAAACGGGGGTGAACATATGAGTAAAGTACGTGTTTATGAATATGCGAAGAAACAGAACACGACAAGCAAAGATGTTATATCAAAGCTGCAAGGCATGAATATAGAGGTAACCAACCATATGTCAATGCTAGATGGGGATACGGTCGGTAAACTGGACAAAGTGTTTACGGGAGTGCAGCCTGGAAATGGAGCAAGAAAGCCGCAGAATGCCGGCCAAAAACCGCAAAACTCCAGCCAGAAGCCTAGACAACAGAGTGAAAACAAGCCGCAAGGAAGCGGCAACAGACCGCAGAACAACCGCGGCGGCCAAGCAAGAAGCGGACAGCCATCCGGCCAGAGCAATCGACCTGCCGATGCAGGTGCTCAGCAAGGGCAGCGGACGGGCAACTCGTCACAGCAGCGGCCAGCGGCTCAAAGCCAAAACCAGCGTCCGGCTGGAAATCAAAGAAATCAAGAGATGGGGCAAAGAAAACCGAATATGAGTGAACAGCAAAGTCAAAATCGCAACCAGTCGCAACCAAGAGGAAGTAGCCAAGGCGGAGGAAACCAAAAAGGTGGAAACCAAAAAGGCGGAAACCAAAAGGGTGGAAACCAGAGAGGCGGATTCAATAACCGCAATCGCAAAAACAACAATGCACCAAAAGGCCGTCAGCGTCAAAAGCCGCAACAGCATCAGCCTGCACCGCAAAAGCAAAAAGAGCTTCCTGAAAAAATTACATTCAGCGATTCGCTGAGCGTAGCGGAACTTGCGAAAAAACTCCATAGAGAGCCATCCGAGATCATCAAGAAGCTCTTTATGCTTGGGGTTGCTGCTACGATCAACCAGGAGTTGGACAAAGATGCCATCGAGCTGATCTGTACAGATTACGGTGTAGAAGTGGAAGAAGAAATCAAGATCGATGCAACAGACCTCGAAGTTTACTTCACTGAGGATGACGAAGACAAGCAAATCGAACGGCCGGCAGTTGTCACCATTATGGGACACGTTGACCACGGGAAAACAACTTTGCTTGACTCTTTGCGCAATACAAAAGTGACAGCGGGCGAAGCTGGTGGTATCACCCAGCATATCGGCGCCTACCAGATCACGGCTAATGGCAAAGATATTACCTTCCTGGACACTCCGGGACACGCAGCATTCACAACAATGCGCGCACGCGGGGCGAAGATTACTGATATTACAATTCTCGTTGTCGCAGCGGATGATGGCGTTATGCCGCAAACAGTCGAGGCGATCAATCATGCGAAAGCAGCCGAAGTGCCGATCATTGTTGCTGTTAATAAAATTGACAAGCCGACTGCCAATCCCGACCGTGTTATGCAGGAACTGACCGAGCATGGCCTTGTACCGGAAGACTGGGGCGGCGATACAATTTTCGTTCCGATTTCAGCACTTAAAGGCGAAGGAATCGACAGCTTGCTGGAAATGATTCTCCTTGTCAGTGAAGTGGAAGAGTTCAAGGCTAATCCGAATCGCCAAGCAATCGGAACAGTCATTGAAGCACAGCTTGACAAAGGCCGTGGACCAGTCGCAACACTGCTTGTCCAGAACGGTACGCTCCGTGTCGGAGATCCGATCGTTGCCGGCGGCACATTTGGCCGTGTCCGTGCGATGGTTAACGACATAGGAAGACGGGTAAAAGAAGCAGGACCATCGACTCCTGTTGAGATCACAGGCTTGAACGATGTACCGCAAGCCGGTGACCGCTTCGTTGTCTTCGAAGACGAGAAAACTGCCCGCCAGGTCGGCGAATCGAGAGCACAAGATGCGCTTCAGGCTTCAAGAAATGAAAGCTCCCGCGTTTCCCTCGACACGCTGTTTGAACAGATGAAACAAGGCGAGATGAAAGACCTTAATGTCATCATCAAAGCCGACGTACAAGGCTCTGCAGAAGCACTTGCCGCTGCTTTGCGCGACATCGATGTAGAAGGCGTCAATGTAAAAATCATCCATACGGCTGTCGGAGCGATTAACGAATCCGACATTACGCTGGCGGCTGCATCGAATGCGATCGTCATCGGTTTCAACGTCCGTCCGGATGTAAATGCGAAGCGTGCCGCAGATTCCGAGAAGGTAGAAGTCCGTCTTCACCGCATCATCTACAAAGCGATCGAGGAAATCGAATCCGCTATGAAAGGGATGCTTGATCCGGAATTCGAAGAGAAAATCATCGGCCAGGCAGAAGTGCGCCAGACGTTCAAAGTATCGAAAATCGGCACAATCGCCGGTTCCTATGTCACGGATGGTAAAATCACCCGCGACAGCGGCGTGCGCCTGATCCGAGACGGCATTGTCATTTACGAGGGTACCATTGATGACCTTAAGCGCTTCAAGGACGATGTAAAAGAAGTGAGCCAAGGGTATGAATGTGGGATCACTATCAAAAACTACAATGATGTCAAAGAAGGCGACATCGTCGAAGCGTATGTGATGGAGGAAATCAAGCGGGTGTGATTGGCTACTGCGAATGCGAATTTAAAATTTTCGGTACGTTGTCCTTGAAGGAAAAACGAGCAGTAATGCAGAGAACACTTACAAGAGTAAAACAGAAATACAATGTTTCTGCCGCTGAAATCGGCCATCAGGATCTGTGGCAGCTGACGAGGATTGCGCTCGTTACCGTCACATCTTCTAAACAGGCCTCAGAGCGGGAACTGAATCAAGCCATCGGTTTTCTTGATTCTTTTCCAGAATGGGAAAGGATCAAGACCGAATTTGAATGGCTGTAATGTGAGGTGTCTTTAGATGAGCGTTCGGGCAAACCGGGTTGGAGAACAGATGAAAAAGGAACTCGGTGAAATTATCGGCAGAAAGCTGAAAGATCCGAGAATCGGTTTTGTCACCGTTACAGATGTCCAGGTAACGGGCGACTTGCAACAGGCAACCGTCTATATCTCTGTCCTCGGTGATGAGGAGCAGCGGGAAAATACGCTGAAAGGTCTTGCGAAGGCGAAGGGCTTTATCCGATCAGAAATCGGCCAGCGGATTCGCCTTCGCAAAACGCCGGAAATTCTGTTCGAATTCGATGAATCGATCGACTATGGGAACCGGATCGAAAGCTTGCTGAAAGAAATTAAGGAAGATGAATAAAGCAAAGCTTTCCCACTCGGTGGAGGAAGCTTTGCGGATCCGGCTCAACGGAAAAATGGATAGACAAATTGTCTATCCATTTTTTGAGCGTAAAAAAGGGGGAATCGGAATGGAAGGGATATTGCCATTATGGAAGCCTGCAGGGATGACGTCCCATGACTGTGTGTTTAAAGTCCGAAAAATTCTACGGATGAAACGTGTCGGGCATACAGGGACGCTTGACCCGGATGTAGACGGCGTGCTGCCGATCTGTATCGGAACCGCAACAAAGGTTGCTGAATATATGACGGAGTCAGGCAAGGAATATATCGGGGAAGCGACACTAGGCTTCTCAACAACGACAGAGGACGCCTCAGGTGATGTGGTCGATTCTCAAGCGGTTGACCGTGAGATTACCGAGGGGGAGATCCTCAGCGTACTTGAATCATTGACGGGAGAGATCACCCAGACGCCGCCGATGTTCTCGGCAGTAAAAGTAAAGGGTAAGCGCTTGTATGAATATGCACGCGCCGGCATCGAAGTGGAGCGGCCGTCAAGGACCGTTGAGATCCATGAGCTCGAGCTGCTGGAAAAACCGGAAAGAAGCGGTGATACCGTCTCCTTCCGTTTTCGGGTCAAATGTTCCAAAGGGACGTATGTCCGCACCCTCGCAGTAATGATCGGCGAAAAGCTTGGCTATCCTGCGCATATGTCTTCACTGACAAGAACCGAGTCCGCTTCCTTTACTGCGGCAGAATGTGTGACATTTGAACAGTTAGAAAGTAAAATTAAAGAGAATGACTGGGAAGGGCTGCTGTATCCGCTGGAAAAAGGAATTGCCGGCCTTGCCAAGTTCAACCTTGATGAGGAAATGGCTGAAAAGGTTAAGAATGGTGCTGTGCTGCCGCTGCCTGCCGGCTGGCCGGAAGGAAAAACGGCCATGATGTTTGGAAACAAGGCAATGGCAATTTATCAGCTTCATCCCGAAAAGCCGAACTTAATTAAGCCTGTCAAGGTGCTGAGAAACGATCAATGATTGAAATAGGAAGCTAGGTGAAAGAAGATGAAAGTGATCACGATCCATCATCCTCAGCCGATGGAGCCGGGGGAATTCCCGCCGCTGTCCATGGCGCTCGGATTTTTTGACGGTGTACATAAGGGGCATCAGAAAGTGATTCAAGAAGCGATCAGTCTTTCGAAGCAGCATGACTGCAAAAGCGCCGTCATGACGTTTGATCCGCATCCGTCGATCGTGCTGAGCAAAGAGAAAAAGCAAGTGGCATATATCACCCCCCTTGCGGACAAGATTGAACTGATCCGCGGGATGGGCGTTGATTACCTCTTTATCGTCCGCTTCACATCTGCATTTGCGAGCCTTGATCCCCAAACCTTCATCGATTCGTATGTGGCTGGGCTAAATGCAAAGTTTGTGGTTGCCGGGTTCGACTATACATACGGCAAATTCGGCAAAGGAACGATGGAGACGATGCCAGAGCATGCGAAGGGGCGTTTTTCCGTCAAGGTTGTCGAAAAAGAGGATCATAACGAGGAAAAGGTAAGCTCAACGAGGATCCGAAAGCTGGTTGCAGAAGGAAAAGTTGACGAAGCCGACCAGCTTCTCGGTCGCTTTTACAGCACGAAAGGCACGGTCATCCACGGAGAAAAACGTGGAAGAACAATCGGTTTCCCGACTGCTAACATAGGGATGGAGGACGGTTATATCATCCCGGGCAAGGGTGTATATGCTGTTAGGATCCATGTCGCCGGGAAAGTTTACGGCGGCGTTTGCAACGTTGGATATAAGCCGACATTTAAAGATCCAGGGCAATCTGAACTTTCTGTAGAAGTGCACATTATCCACTTTGACGAATCCATTTATGGAGAGGAAGTCCGGGTTGAATGGTGTTCACGAATCCGGGATGAGAAGAAATTCAACGGCATCGACGAACTGATCAGCCAGATTGGAAAGGATAAGCAATGGGCGGAGGACTACTTTAAAACGTTCCGCGATAACGCTTGATTTTTCTTCCTGGAAGATGTATTCTAATACAGTATCAAGAACCTTTGCTTGGCAACGCGAATCACCGACGGTTGCTCGGTAACAGGGGATTGGAAAAATTAGGAGGTGGAGCAGGATGGCGATTTCTCAAGAACGCAAGAACGAAATCATCAACCAGTACAAAATTCATGAAAGTGACACGGGGTCTCCAGAAGTGCAGATCGCAGTATTGACAGAAGAGATTAACAATCTTAATGATCATTTGCGCGCACACAAAAAAGACCATCATTCCCGCCGCGGATTGTTGAAAATGGTCGGACGCCGCCGTAACTTATTGACTTACCTGCGCAACAAAGATGTACAGCGCTATCGTGAATTGATCAACAGACTTGGTTTGCGCCGCTAAGGAGCAGCCGATGAGAGAAGCGGGAGTAATCCCGCTTTTTTATTAGTGAAAAATGTTTTACCGCAACTTGGAAGCCAATCGGTGATTTTTCGGTTTGCCAGGCTGTAAATGCCCTGCTGTGGCTATACTTAGGACTGTCATGATTTTTTTCATGGCAGAACTGAACATTGGACATGCGGATGAGCATGCCGCTCATCCGCATGTCTAATGTTCAGTGGACAGCAGGCGGCATACCAGCAAATGGCACCGGAAAAATGAGCTGAAATGCGAACACTATATAACGATCGTTGCATCGTTTGGAGAAAGCGAGGAATCTCAATGGAATTGCAAGAGAAGAAAACGTATACCATTGATTGGGCAGGCCGTGAATTGACAGTTGAAATCGGCCAGCTGGCAAAACAGGCAAATGGAGCCGCACTGATCAGGTATGGCGATACAGCGGTGCTAAGCACTGTGACCGCTTCAAAAACAGCGAAATCAGTCGACTTTTTCCCGTTGACAGTTAACTATGAAGAACGTCTTTATGCGGTAGGGAAAATTCCCGGAGGCTTCATTAAACGTGAAGGCCGGCCAAGCGAAAAGGCGATTTTGGCGAGCCGTCTGATCGACCGTCCGATCCGCCCATTGTTTGCCGACGGTTTCCGGAATGAGGTTCAGGTAGTCAGCGTCGTCATGAGCGTGGACCAGGACTGCACACCGGAAATGGCAGCAATGTTCGGTTCATCACTCGCTCTGACTGTATCGGACATTCCGTTTGAAGGCCCGATTGCAGGAGTCATCGTCGGCCGTGTGGATGGAGATTTTGTTATTAATCCGACTGTTGAGCAGATGGAAAAAAGTGACATCAACTTGACTGTCGCTGGTACAAAAGAAGCAATAAACATGGTTGAAGCGGGAGCTCAGGAAGTTTCCGAAGAGACAATGTTGGAAGCGATCATGTTCGGTCATGAAGAAATCAAGCGCCTGATCGCATTCCAAGAAAAAATTGCTGCTGAAGTCGGCAAGCAAAAAAAGGAGATTAAACTTTACGAACTTAATGCTGAGCTTGAAACTGAAGTTCGCAATCTTTGTGAAGAAAAGCTTGTTTCTGCTATCCAGGTGGAAGAAAAGCATGCCCGCGAGGAAGCGATCCAGTCTGTTAAGGACGAAGTAATCGCACACTTCACGGAGAATGAAGCGGATGAAGACCAAATGAAGCAAGTTAAGCAGATTCTTGACAAGCTTGTGAAGGAAGAAGTCCGCCGCCTCATCACCGTTGACAAAGTGCGTCCTGACGGAAGAAAAGTGGACGAGATCCGTCCGCTTGCGACAGAGACTCATCTATTGCCAAGAACCCACGGTTCTGCCCTATTCACAAGGGGACAGACTCAAGCGCTCAGTATTTGTACACTTGGCGCACTCGGCGATGTACAAATACTTGATGGACTTGGCATTGAAGAGACGAAGCGTTTCATGCATCATTATAACTTCCCTCATTTCAGCGTCGGGGAGACAGGTCCAATCCGTGGGCCGGGCCGCCGCGAAATCGGGCATGGTGCTTTGGGCGAGCGTGCGTTAGAGCCGGTTATTCCAAGCGAAGAGGAATTCCCGTACACAATCCGTCTTGTTGCTGAAGTGCTCGAGTCAAACGGTTCCTCCTCACAGGCGAGCATCTGCGCGAGCTCAATGGCCATGATGGATGCAGGTGTGCCGATCAAAGCTCCGGTTGCCGGAATTGCAATGGGACTAGTGAAGTCAGGCGAGCATTATACAATCCTGACCGACATCCAAGGGATGGAAGACCATCTCGGCGATATGGACTTTAAAGTTGCTGGTACGGAAAAAGGCATCACAGCCCTTCAGATGGACATCAAGATTGAGGGTCTTTCCCGTCAGATTCTTGAAGAAGCGTTGCAGCAGGCTAAACAGGGCCGTGCGCATATCCTTGAAGCGATGAATTCCGCTATTACCGAACCGAGAAAAGAACTTTCTCCATACGCACCGAAGATTTTGACGATGAGTATCAATCCGGATAAAATCCGTGATGTTATCGGGCCAAGCGGCAAGCAGATCAACAAGATCATTGAAGAGACAGGCGTCAAGATCGACATCGAACAGGACGGAAAAATCTTCATTGCTTCCTCTGATGAAGCGATGAACCAGAAAGCGAAAAAGATCATCGAAGATCTCGTCCGTGAAGTAGAAGTCGGCGCACTGTATATGGGTAAGGTGAAACGGATTGAAAAATTCGGCGCTTTCCTTGAAATCTTCCCTGGTAAAGATGGACTTGTCCATATTTCCCAGCTTGCTGAAGAGCGGGTCAATAAAGTGGAAGATGTCCTCGCAATCGGCGATGAAATGCTTGTAAAAGTGACAGAAATTGATAACCAGGGCAGAGTGAACCTCTCCCGAAAAGCCGTGCTGAAAGAACAAAAAGCACAGGAGCAAGCCGAGAGCGGCAAAAGCGAATAAGCAGAGAGAAGCCAGGCAACGCGCCTGGCTTCTCTTTTTGGCCGCTGGCGTCAAGCCTATGGCCAAAATCTGTTTCCGTCTTAGCGGGGCCGAGCAAGGCGCCTCCGCATTTCTGTGTCCAGCTGCGGGCGCCAGCGACTAGCAGATTTCGGGATTCTTCCTACGATAAGTCAACATCGGCTCCTGCGTCGCCGTGTTTCCTTTATCTCGTCAGAATCCCTCCAATCTGTACGTCGCTAGACGGCGCCCTCCGCATTTCTGTGTCCAGCTGCGGGCGGCAGGGGCTCGAGGTCATAAGTCAAATACGGACAAAGGCCAAAAGCGCCTTTTTCCGTATTCGCCTTATGCTTGTCGCCCCTAGGCAGCCGCCCTCCGCTTTTCTAAAGTTCTACCCATCTCTCTCTGCCATAGACTAGAGACAAGGAGGGATGAGTATGTTTAGTGCGAAAAACTTGATTGGTCTAATGCTGATTGTTATTCTATCAGTATCTGCTGTAGTAAATCCGTTTACAACCCAATATATTCATGAATTGAAAGGACATGCCTTACAGGTTTCCACAAAGCGGGATTCGCTGTACGGGGAAATTGAACGCAGGGCGCCGGAATTCGAAGCGCCGCCGCAAGATGCCAAAATTGATCGTGTCTGGAAAGCGATGCCGGGATACAATGGATTGAAAGTCGATGTAAAGGCATCCTACGATAAAATGAAGAAGGACAAGCGCTTTGATGAGCGGAAGCTCGTCTTTATTCAAGTGCCTCCGAAAGTGCATTTGGACGACTTGGAGCCTATGCCGATTTTCAGGGGGCATCCGGATAAGCCAATGGTCAGTTTTCTCATTAATGTCGCTTGGGGAAATGAATATATCCCGGGAATGCTTCAGACATTGGAGAAGCATCAGATCCACGCGACCTTTTTCCTGGAAGGGCGCTGGGTGAAGGAAAATCCGGCATTGGCAAAATCGATTGCCGACGCTGGCCATGAAATCGGCAACCACTCCTACACTCACCCGCTGATGGAAAAACTCAGCGCCCAAAAGAGCCGTGAAGAGATCGTGAAGACAAATGAGGTCATTGAAGCGATAACAGGAAAGAAAGTAGAATGGTTCGGGCCTCCGGCTGGAAGCTATCGCCAGGAAACGGTGGAGATTGCAAGCTCTGTCGGCTTGAAAACGGTCATGTGGACTGTCGACACCATAGACTGGAAAAAGCCGTCCCCAGCCGAATTGCTTAACCGAGTGCTTTCTAAAGTCCATCCCGGTGCGATGATTCTCATGCACCCGACAGACCCGACAGCAAAATCACTGGAAACCTTAATAATAGAGCTAAAGAAGAAAGAGTTAAAGATAGGCACGGTTTCAAAGCTGATGGAAGAGGAAAGAATGGTAAAATAATGCTTTAAATCCGTGATGCTGTTTGCACCGAGAATAGGAGGAATTGCTGTGATCAAAAAATATACTTGTCAAAATGGAGTCAGAATCGTCCTCGAAAACATTCCGACTGTTCGTTCCGTAGCAATGGGGGTTTGGATCGGAACTGGATCCAGAGATGAAAATGAAAAAAACAACGGGATATCGCACTTTTTGGAGCATATGTTCTTTAAAGGAACGGAAACGAGATCAGCACGGGATATCGCTGAAGCATTTGATTCCATCGGCGGCCAGGTTAACGCATTTACATCAAAGGAGTACACTTGCTACTATGCGAAAGTCCTCGACACGCATTCCAAGTTTGCGCTTGAAATATTGGCGGACATGTTCTTTAACTCAAAATTCGATTCTGATGAAATGAACAAGGAGCGGAATGTCGTTCTTGAAGAGATCAAGATGTATGAAGATACACCGGATGATATCGTCCATGATCTATTAGCGAAAGCCGCTTATGAGAACCATCCGCTCGGCTATCCGATCCTTGGCACGGAAGAGACGCTCTCAAGCTTTACGAGCGAGATGCTGAAGCAGTACGTCCATGATATGTATACACCGGAAAACATCGTCATTTCGATTGCAGGGAACATCGAAGAAAGCTTCATTCAGACGGTCGAAGACATGTTTGGCCATTTCGAACGCGGGGTGCGCCCGCAATCGGAAGGGAAGCCGGTTTTCCATCCGAACCAAATCTCGAAGCAAAAGGACACCGAACAGGCTCACCTTTGCATCGGCTTTGAAGGGCTGCCCATCTACGATGACGGTATTTATGACCTGATCGTCATGAACAATATTTTCGGCGGCAGCATGTCCTCGCGCCTTTTCCAAGACGTGCGTGAAGATAAGGGACTCGCTTATTCGGTCTTCTCCTATCACTCATCCTTCAAGGATAGCGGACTTGTCACCATTTATGGAGGCACAGGCGCGAGCCAGATGGAAGAACTGTTTGCAACTGTCCAGCAGACTCTTGCAGTTCTGAAAAGGGACGGCATTACAGCGAAGGAATTGACGAACAGCCAGGAACAGCTCAAAGGCAGCTTGATGCTTGGTCTTGAGAGCACAAGGAGCCGGATGAGCCGGAATGGCAAGAATGAACTGCTGCTCGAAAAACATCGGTCTCTTGATGAGATCATTCAGGATATCGACCGTGTGACGGTCGACACCGTCATCAGCATGGCGAATAAAATTTTCTCCGATGATTTTACGATTTCTTTGATCAGCCCTGAAACGAAGATGCCGGCGGGCGTAGCGTAAATCATTTGGATCCTGACCCCTTTTTATAAAAAAGGGGTTTTTTTATTCGTTCTGCCCATATATTGATACAAGCAGGGAAAGGAGGGACGGAATGAGGCTGAGTGAACTGGGAGGGAAAGAGATTGTTGATTTCAGGAAAGCGGAACGTCTTGGAGTATTGGGACAGACGGATCTCGACATCGATCCGCGTACGGGGCAGATCAATCATCTGATCATCCCGGCGGGTAAATGGAGCATGAGAAAGGGCGGGCAAGAAATCGAGGTGCCTTGGCGATTTATCCGGACAATCGGCAAGGATATGATCATCCTGGAAGTGCCGGAGCCTGCAAGGTGATCGTGCGACATGGTGTCAATGGATGAATCGATGCCTACCTAAGTAAATAAGGAAATATTTTGAACAGCAAGGGCGCCCTTGCTGTTTTTTTATTGATTCCATTGCAGGCAAATGCACGGCTTCATGACGGATTACATACTGTATGGAAGCAAGGTTTTGCAAGGATAGCAAAAGCAAAGAAGGTGAAGCAGCTTGATGTTAACAGGGATGCAGGTGGCTGTTATCGGTGGAGATGCGAGGCAGCTTGAGATCATCAAGAGCCTGACCGAGCTGGATGCAAAGCTGTATTTAATTGGCTTTGAGCAGGTTGGCATTCCTTTCGCTGGCGCCATCAAAGAAAAGATCGGCGAATTGGACTTTTCACAAATGGATGCGTTGATCCTGCCGGTTCCCGGCACGGATCTAGACGGAGTGGTTGAAACAATTTTTTCGAATGAAAAGGTCGTGCTCACGAAAGAAATGTTTGGTAAAACACCATCCCATTGCAAAATTTATTCTGGTATCAGCAATGCGTATCTCGATGAGATTGCCAAAAAAGCGAACCGGAAGTTGGTGAAGCTGTTTGAGCGTGATGACGTCGCTATTTATAATTCAATTCCAACGGTTGAAGGCACGATCATGATGGTCATTCAGAATACGGATATTACAATCCACCAATCTTCCGTCGCCGTTCTCGGGCTTGGGAGGGTCGGAATGACGGTGGCGAGAACATTTGCGCTGCTTGGGGCAAAGGTGAAAGTCGGAGCAAGAAAGAGCGAGCATCTCGCCAGGATTACGGAAATGGGACTGACCCCATTCCATCTGAATGATCTTCGCGAGGAAGTGCAGGACATTGATGTCTGCATCAACACCATTCCCCATTTGATAGTGAACGCCGGCGTGATTGCAAAGATGCCGCCGCGCTCTCTAATCATCGATCTTGCCTCAAAGCCAGGAGGGACAGATTTCCGCTATGCTGAAAAGAGGGGGATCAAGGCACTGCTCGCACCAGGGCTTCCGGGGATCGTCGCACCGAAGACGGCAGGTCAAATATTGGCGAAGGTACTTTCAGGTTTATTGGCCGAAGATCACCAAACACGAGGGGAGTCAAAATCATGAGTTTACAGGGAAAAAGAATCGGGTTCGGACTGACGGGTTCTCACTGCACCTATGAGGCAGTGATGCCAGAGCTGGAGAAGCTCGTAAATGCAGGAGCAGATGTCGTTCCGGTCGTGACGTTCACATTGAAAAATACGGATACGAAATTTGGAGACGGTGAAGACTGGGTCCGGAAGATTGAGGAGCTGACAGGGAAAAAGGCAATCGATTCAATGGTGGCAGCGGAGCCGCTTGGACCGACAGCCCCGCTTGATTGCATGGTGATTGCGCCGATGACAGGCAATTCAATGAGCAAATTTGCCAACGGGTTAACGGATTCACCCGTTCTCATGGCAGCTAAGGCGACACTTCGAAACCGAAAGCCGGTCGTGCTGGGAATATCGACAAACGATGCTCTCGGGCTGAACGGTGTAAATTTGATGAAACTAATGGCGGCAAAGCATGTATACTTTATCCCGTTCGGACAGGACGATCCGGTGAATAAGCCGACTTCCATGGTGGCGAGAATGCCGATGCTTGAGGACACGGTCGAAGCAGCGCTTAGAGGAGAGCAGCTGCAGCCGGTGCTTGTAGAAAAGTTCCGCGACGCCTGATAGCCGCCATTGCCCTGCTTCCTATATTCTCGATAGTATATCCGCGGATTTTTTGCTAAAATGAAAGAATAGATAACGAAACTATGATACTATAATCATTATCGGTTAATTCGAAAAATAGCAATCAACATGTTGATGGAGTGGAAGGGGAAAATAAGGATGGCAGATCAAAAAGGTTATCATGTGGCGGTAATGGGGGCAACAGGTGCGGTCGGTCGGCAGATCATCGCCCAGCTTGAGAAAAGGGAATTTCCAGTTGAGAAGCTGACATTGCTTTCCTCCTCGCGTTCTGCGGGCAAAGAAGTGCTGTTTAGAGGCGAGACAATTATCGTGCAGGAAGCTGTGCCAGAATCGTTTGAAGGGGTCGACATCGCGCTGTTCAGTGCCGGCGGAAGTGTGTCCAAGAAATTCGCACCAGAAGCGGTCAAGCGCGGGGCTGTAGTCGTTGACAACACGAGTGCGTTCCGGATGGATCCGGATGTACCGCTTGTCGTGCCGGAAGTGAATGAGCATGCGTTGAAGGATCATCAAGGGGTGATTGCCAATCCGAATTGCTCGACGATCCAGATGGTCGCTGCCCTTGAGCCGATCAGAAAAGCATTCGGGCTTGAAAAGGTAGTTGTTTCCACCTATCAGGCAGTTTCCGGCGCGGGTGCTGCAGCCATCAATGAATTAAACAGCCAGTCGAAGGCGATTTTGGATGAAGAGGAATATGAGCCGGCGATCCTGCCTGTTGGCGGTGCCGACAAACATTATCAGATTGCATTCAATGCGATTCCTCAGATTGATATGTTCGCCGACAACGGCTATACGCTTGAAGAATTGAAAATGATCAATGAAACGAAAAAGATCATGGAGATGCCGGAGTTGAAGGTGGCGGCCACATGTGTCAGGCTGCCGGTTGAAACAGGGCACTCCGAATCCGTGTACATTGAGCTTGGGAAAAGCGGAGTGTCTGTAGCAGATCTCCACGGTGCGCTTTCCTCTGCACAGGGTGTGACCCTTCAAGATAATCCGGCCGAGCAGCTTTATCCAATGCCTGCAGCGGCTGCCGGCAAGGATGATGTTTTTGTCGGAAGAGTACGGAAAGATCTTGATGAAGACAACGGCTTCCACCTTTGGATTGTATCAGACAACCTGCTGAAAGGGGCAGCCCTCAATACGATTCAGATTGCTGAGAGCCTGGTCAAGCTTGGCCTATTGTCCCACGTACAACATAGTTAACCTACAGAAGAGGTGTAAGCATGAAAATCATCGTGCAGAAATTCGGCGGAACTTCCGTGCAGACGGAGGAAACGAGAAGCCATGCATTAAAACATATCCAGCGGGCGATTGAGGACGGCTATAAAGTTGTTGTAGTCGTCTCCGCGATGGGAAGAAGCGGCGATCCATATGCAACGGATACACTTCTTTCCCTCGTCGGCAGCTCCGACCGCAAGCTATCGAACCGTGAAGTCGATATGCTGTTGTCCTGCGGCGAAACAATTTCAAGTGTCGTATTTTCCGGGATGCTGAATGACAATGGAATTGAAGCCTCGGCAATGACAGGTGCGCAGGCCGGATTTGTCACAAACAACGAGCATACAAATGCGAAGATCCTTGAAATGAAGTGCGGGCGGCTCCTGCGTGAACTGGAAACGAAGGATGCAGTGGTTGTCGCAGGATTCCAAGGAGCCGGCAAAAACGGCGACGTCACGACAATCGGCCGAGGAGGCAGCGATACATCTGCCGCTGCTCTCGGCGCTGCTTTAAAGGCGGAATGGATTGATATATTCACCGATGTAAACGGAATGATGACAGCTGATCCACGGATCGTCGAGAAAGCGAGACCTTTGTCGGTCGTCACGTATACTGAAGTTTGCAATATGGCATACCAAGGGGCAAAGGTGATTCATCCGCGTGCTGTGGAAATTGCCATGCAGGCAAAAATCCCGATCCGGATCCGTTCCACCTATTCGGAACTGCCGGGGACTCTTGTCACGGCTATGAACAGCATGCCCCAGGCTGGTGATGTAAAAGAAAGGCTCGTCACGGGCATAGCATACGTGCCGAACGTCTCTCAGATTACGGTGAATGCAAAAGAAGGGCAGTATAATCTGCAGGCGGAAGTATTCAAGGCAATGGCCCAGGAGGACATCAGCGTCGATTTCATCAACATTTCACCAAGCGGCGTCGTATATACGGTTTCCGATCAGCACATTGCCAAAGCCGTCCGCGTGCTTGAAAGCAGAGGCTATCAGCCGATAGTCGAACGCTCTTGCGCAAAAGTGTCTGTTGTCGGTGCAGGGATTGCCGGCGTGCCGGGAGTGGCGTCAAGAATCGTCACAGCTCTTTCCGGGAAGGAAATCCAAATTTTGCAATCAGCGGACAGCCATACGACCATCTGGGTGCTTGTCCATGGCAAGGATCTAGCTGAAGCAGTGAATATCCTTCATGAGGAATTCCACCTTCATGATGAAATGGTAGAAATTTAAAGGAAAGATTCGGATAGAGGTGTGAAAGAATGGTGCGTTTTGGACGTGTATCAACAGCAATGGTTACGCCATTTGATAACAAAGGAAATATTGATTTCGATAAAACAACGAAGCTTATCAAGCATTTGATCAGCAACGGCACGGACTCGCTCGTAGTGGCAGGTACGACAGGCGAGTCTCCGGTACTTTCTTCCGAGGAGAAGGTCGCCCTGTTCAAGCATACGGTGAGAGCCGCAGAAGGCAAAGTTCCTGTCATTGCGGGAACCGGAGGCAACAACACGTATGCTTCGATCGAGCTGACAAAAAAGGCGGAAGATGCAGGCGCTGATGCGATTATGCTTGTTGCCCCTTATTATAATAAGCCGAATCAGGCGGGCCTCTATAAGCATTTCGAAGCGATCGCAGCGGAAACGAAGCTTCCGGTTATGGTCTATAACATTCCGGGTCGTTCGGCAGTCAATATTGAACCGGAGACGATCATTGAGCTGGCCAAAATCGACAATATTGTTGCGGTAAAAGAGGCAAGCGGAAATCTCGATGCTATGGCGGAAATCATCGAAGGGACAGATGAGGATTTCCTTCTTTATAGCGGTGATGACGGTCTTGCTCTACCAGTGCTTGCGATTGGCGGCGCAGGTGTCGTATCGGTTGCCAGCCATGTAATCGGCAACGAGCTTCAGGAAATGATTCGCCTGTTCCTCGCTGGACAGACAGCTGAAGCAGGTGCTTTGCACAGGCAGCTACTGCCTCTTATGCGCGGACTGTTTAAGGCGCCGAGCCCGGTTCCGGTCAAGACTGCATTGCAGCTGACAGGACTGGATGTCGGTCCAGTTCGCCTGCCGCTCGTACCTTTAACAGAGCAGGAGCGTGGGGATGTTGCTCATTTATTGCAGCAGCTCGATGTTCAAAAGCAGCTTTAATAAACATTTTTGCAAAGAATGAGGAGCCGGGTCTTCCTAGGGAGGCCCGGCTTTCGTGATTTTTCCAAACACCCCTGAAATTTTTGTGAATGGGAAATTGTTGAACAGAGATTTCAACTTCAAGTATAATGGATGTACTGATGCAGATCGGGAATACAACATGGGAGGAAGAAGGCTTTGACCAAAACTATAAATGAAAAAATAAGGATCATCCCGCTCGGAGGCGTGGGGGAGATCGGGAAGAATATGTATGTCATCGAGGTGGACGAGGAGATCTTCGTCATCGATGCAGGGCTGATGTTCCCGGAGAACGAAATGCTCGGCATTGACATCGTTATTCCTGAAACAACATGGCTGGAGGAAAACAAGGATCGGATCAAAGGGATTTTCCTTACACACGGCCATGAAGATGCCATCGGAGCGCTTCCCTACATTATGCGGAAGCTAAAGGCGCCCGTCTATGGCTCGAGGCTGACAGTGGCGCTTGCGAAGGAAAAATTAAAAGAAGCCGGTGAAAAAGCGGGTGCACAGTTCCATACGGTTAAGGCAAACTCGCGCTTGAAGTTTGGCGGAGTGACAGTAACATTTTTCCATACAACGCACAGCATTCCTGATTCACTGGGTGTTGTCATTCACACATCAGAGGGGAAAATCGTCCATACTGGAGATTTCAAGTTCGACCAGGCAGCTACTGGCGCTTACAAAGCGGAAATCGGAAAAATGGCCGCTGTCGGCGATTCGGGTGTACTGTGCCTGCTGTCCGACAGTACGGAAGCAGAGACACCGGGGTTCACCAAATCCGAAACAGCCATCGGCCGCGAATTGAGCAATGTGATCCGCGCGGCGCAAGGACGCGTGATCGTCGCTTGTTTCGCCTCCAATTTCATCCGTGTCCAGCAGGCACTGGATGCTGCATATGAGCATGGTCGAAAAGTCGTCATGGTTGGGAAAAGCATAGAAAAGAGCTTCGAAATTGCAATGAAGCTTGGCTATCTGTCGCTTGCTGATGAAGACCTGATTATCAAGCTGTCCGAAATGCAGAAGTATGACGACAGCCAGCTTGTTGTCATCTCAACCGGAACGATGGGTGAGCCGATTGAAGCACTGCAGAAAATGGCTCGCCAAAACCATAAGCATGTGAACATCAAAGAGGGCGATACGGTACTGATTACAGCTACTCCTTCAGCTGGTCTGGAAACATTCCTTTCCAAGACGATTGATCTACTTTGCCGTGCCGGCGCTGAGGTCAGTTCGCCGGGACGAGGCTTCCACGTTTCGGGCCACGGCAGCCAGGAAGAGCTGAAGTTAATGCTCAACCTAATGAAGCCGAAATATTTTGTACCGATCCAGGGTGAATACCGGATGCTCGTTACGCATGCCAAACTTGCGGAAGAGATCGGCATCCCACATGAGAATATTTTCATCCCAGGCAAGGGCGAGATCCTTGAATACAAAAACGGCAGGATGTCTCCAGGCAACCGGGTTCCTGCAGGAAATGTGCTGATTGATGGAATCGGCGTCGGCGATGTAGGAAATATCGTCCTTCGCGACCGGAAACTTCTGTCACAAGACGGCATTTTTACTGTCGTTGTGACGCTGAACAAGCGGCAGAAAAAGATCGCTGCCGGTCCGGAAATCATTTCACGCGGTTTCGTCTACGTCCGTGAATCGGAGCACTTGATTGAAGAATCTGCGAAGCTTGTCAGGGATATTGTCGAAGATACTTTGGCGAATGACGCGTTTGATTGGTCGAGCATCAAACAGGAGATAAGGGACAAGCTCAATTATTTCCTTTATGACAAGACAAAGCGCCGCCCGATGATTTTACCAATCATCATGGAAATTTAACACAAAGTCTGTGCCCTCGCCGGGTACAGGCTTTTTCTTTTTGAATGTACGTGCGTCTCCCCCCTCCGATGCATGTTTCTTACTGGCTGCGTCATACTAATCGTATCATCGTGATACATGAAGGAGGACCAAATGCCAAACGATTTTTCGTCCAAGGAAGAACGGGAAGAAACAAAACCTGGAGGGGAAACAAGTCCCGCACCAGGGGGAATCATTGAAAAAATCCAGCAGCTCGGCCAAACGAATGTCCCGAACATGGGGCAGGATACGAATATTCATTGTTTGACGATTATCGGGCAGATCGAAGGCCATATGCAGCTGCCACCGCAAAATAAAACAACCAAGTATGAGCATATCATTCCGCAGCTTGTCGCCATTGAGCAGAATCCGAAGATTGAAGGGCTGATTGTCGTCCTTAACACAGTTGGGGGCGACGTGGAGGCAGGGCTTGCGATATCTGAAATGATCTCGACACTGTCAAAGCCGACGGTATCGATCGTCCTTGGCGGCGGCCATTCGATCGGTGTGCCGATCGCTGTCAGCTGTTCCTATTCCTTTATTGCCGAAACGGCGACAATGACGATTCATCCGATCCGGCTGACGGGGCTTGTCATCGGCGTGCCGCAATCGTTTGAATACATGGATAAAATGCAGGAGCGGGTCGTGAAATTCGTTGTCCGGAATTCGAACATCACAGAAGATATGTTCAAAGATCTGATGTTTGCCAAAGGGAATCTGACCCGAGACATCGGTACGAATATCGTCGGGCCGGAAGCGGTAGATTGTGGTTTGATCGATGAAGTCGGCGGCATCGGAGAGGCGCTCAAAAAGCTGAATGAGTTGATTGCGCTGAAGGGACAGCAGCAGGGAAGGGATCTGATCCAATGATCATTCATTCGATCGTGCCGCCGGAATTGATTTTTCCAGTCGGTGAAGATCAGTTTGGCAGCCAGATGCATTACGAATGGAACGGCATTCCGCTTATCGTCGAGCCACTCGGCAGCCAGTGCCGGGTGGTCCGGATAACGAGCAGCCATCCTGGGGACTACCTGATCGCAGATATTCAGCCAGGTTCTTATTTATCGATGTAATAAGCAATAAAAATGGATCCGGAGCAATGGGGCTGTCTGGATCCGTTTTTGTTGTCGGTTATATGGGGTTTGGTTTCTGGATTCTTACTGGGCTCAGCCCAACAAGCTCCAGATTCACCGTGTTCGCCTCGCTAGAGCCACCGATCGTTCGTCGCTAAACTTTTTGGTGATATACCTAGTTGCTCTGCCATTGCTGTATACAGCGCTTTACCAGCATTATGGCGAAGAACAGCGCGCCCTTAGCTGTGAAAATGGAACACGTGTTATGATTCATTTATGGACATCTCTCCATGTCGCTCTTCAACGATATATGTAATGGTTAAGCTAATACTTGAAGAATTTATACTATAATTTAATATCTCTAAAAATCAAATCTGATGAAATTGGTTTCAATCCAATTTCTCTGGCCCAAACGGACAATTGCCCGATATGGTGTATTTCATGAGTAATAATATGATAGAGGACCTTATCGTAAGTCCATTCTCTATGAATTCCGTTTATTGAAGTGTGAATAAACAGTTTTTTCTCTTTGCTATTCTCATACTCTTCAATAAAACTCCCGCTTGCCTTTTTCGTTACACATGAAAACTCCTTAATTTCTTCCAAATCTGTCTCTTTCATATCCCTTTGGATAACGGGGGTTCCTTGCAGCTGATTGATCCATAGTTGTTCGCAATCGATAACATGAAATAAGTTATAAAGTATACTTCCCATACCGCCGGCCCGTTTCTTGTTTAATTCTTCTATAGAGAGACTGTCACACCATTCGATCCATTCGTCCCTAATTTGCCAATTGTAAGTAAACAATTCATATAACATGATAAAACGATCTCCTTACAGTATTTTAAAAAGGACAGGCTATCATGGACGTTCAAAACGCGCCGTTCGCCTTTCCGTGTCCAGCTCCTGGCGCCATCGGCTCGAGGTCGCTTCGGAGAAGATCAGGTGGGTTGAAAAGCACCCACCCGTTCTTCACCTCCAGCGCTTGTCGCCGATTATCGGGCGCCCTCCGCCTTTCCGTGTCCAGCTGCAGGCGATAGGGGCTCGAGGTCATAAGCCCCTAATCAATCGCCTTTCGCTTTTCTATTGTCCAGCTCCGGGCGCCAGCGACTAGCAGATTTCAGGTATCTTCCTACGATAAGTCAACATCGGCTCCTTCGTCGCCGTGTTTCCTTTATCTCGTCAGAACCCCTCCAATCTGTACGTCGCTAACCGGCGCCCTCCGCATTTCGCTGTCCAGCTCCGGGCGCCATCGGCTCGAGGTCGCT
>NZ_JBWBKF010000079.1:0-129330 GCF_057657925.1 Lederbergia sp. B243.17 | reverse complement strand
AGATTAACCATTATATGGTCTATTATAATAATTATCGTTATCAGTGGAATTTAAAAAAGATGACCCCTATTCAATATAGGAATCATCTTCAAACTGCTTAATCTCTTTTTTTATTGTGTCCTTGACATAGGTACCACTTTAATGGGCCATTCTCTTTTTTTTTTTGATCGTTCTGGATAGGAAATTTGCAAATTTGAAACGTTTTGGATTGCTGTTCTGTCTAACGGATAAGAAGGGAGGGCAATCGATTGGCGGATAGCAAGAAAGTGAAGCGAGCGAAGAAGGGGAATTCAAAAGCTTTTCAAGAGCTGATAGAAGAAGAAAAGATAAAGTTGTACAAAATAGCCTATGTCTATATGAAAAATGAGACGGATGCGCTTGAGGTTTTCCAGGAGACCGTATATAAGGCCTTTGTTTCAATAAAAAGCTTAAAAGACGAACGGTATTTTTCCACATGGCTATCGAGAATTTTGATAAATACTGCGATCGATTTTTTGAAAAAGAAGAAAAAAGTGATCCCGATGGAAAAGGAGTTTTTAGAAGGAAAGGTGGAAGCATACCGGCCCAACGAAACAGACCATGATTTGCTTCAGGCGGTGATGGAGCTGGATGAGAAATATAAAACCGTCTTGATACTCCGATTTTACAACGACTATACGATCAAACAGATTGCTGAGATGATTCAATGTCCGGAAGGCACGGTAAAAACGAATATACATCGCGGCATCAATCTGCTGAGAGAAAAGTTAAGGGAGGATTGTGTAAATGAATAAGGAGTGGCCGGACTTGAAAAAAGAGTTAGATAAGATTCCAGTCCCGATGGATGCGCTTGATTCGGTCATTAACGATACAATCAAGGGAGGACGAAAGAAACGGTCAAAAACGAAAGCAATATTGTATACATTCGGTGCAACGGCAGCGGGATTGGCCCTGTTCATCGGCTCAGCCAACTTTTCACCTGCCATGGCCAAAATTGCATCCGGTATTCCGATTGTCGGAACGTTTTTCAATGATTCCGCCGATGAAGGATTGAGGATTGCAGGAGAAAAGGGACTTACCCAAGTCATCGATCAATCATCGAAGGATAGTGGAATCACATTGACGATGAATGAAATTTTCTATGACGGCACACGTCTGACCTTCGGATACACGCAAGAGTCCATCTTTGCGATTGGCGACCTCGAACGTCCAACCATCGAAGTGAATGGGAAGGAAATCAATTTCAGTTCCGGTTCTTCAGGGGATTTTGTCACACCGCAGAAATATAAAGGGACGATGGATATTACTCCGACGGAAGAACTCCCGGAGGAATTTGAATTGAGCATGCGGATTGATGCTGTCGGTCTCATTCCTGGCAGATGGGAATTTAAGTTTCCAGTCAAGCAATCGAACAAAGTCACAGTCATCCGGCCTGAGCAGACGAACGTAGTCGAAGGAGCGGAAATCACTGTCGATTCATTGAAACTCGGTCCGGCGGGGACAGACTTGAATGTCACTGTGACTAAGGATGAGAAAAACGAAGCATTTGATCCATATTCGTTATATTTTTATGTGCTGGATGATAAGGGGAATGTGCTTAACACGGTCACGGGAAGCGGCATGGGGGAAACAAAGGATGGACAGGAATTGAGTAAACTGAACTATTTGTATTCCCCTCTGAAAGAAAACAGCAAAAAGATAAGAGTGATTCCTTATACGGTTCCTGTTGAGGAGACAGGCTGGAAAGAGGTTTCAGTGCCGCTGGAAGAACAGAATTTTCCTTTGAGCTTGAACCAAGGGGAATTCGGCGATGTTCTCGTGACAAAAGCTGTTTATAAGAAAGATAAGATTGTCCTTTACTATACTCTGCAAACAGATGAGATAGTAGATGATAGAATGTCGAGAAACATGATCTGGCTGGAAGATGGCAAGGGGAAAAATTTGATGCTGGAGAAAACACCACTTGCGGAACGGATTGAAGGAAATCATTTCAAGCAGGAGTTTGCAGTTGGATCAGGCAAAGGGCTGACGATCAAAACCCAAAAATATCCGAAAACAAACGTTTATGAGGGATTTGAGATTGATTTACCCTAATCAAGGAATCTGCTCCATGGTGGCTTGCAGTTGTCACCAGCACCAGATAAAATAGTGCCATCAGTGTGTGGAGATATTGGCCGTTCAGTGTGGCCAAAAATATATGTCGCATGATACGTCTGCCATCTGAAATTTACTTTTTGGAGATGACGGACATGTATGAAGAGACAAGACTGCCGAGGAACGGAAAAGAAGGGATTCTATTTTTACTAATCGTTTCGATCATATCGGTCAATACAATCGCTCCTCTTGTTATTGGACTCGAACGGGGGTTCAGCAGGGAAGCGTACCTAGAAACATTAAAGCTGCTGCCTATAATGTGGGTGATCGTCGTATTGGCGGTCAGGCTGGTGGCAGGCCCGCTTGTCGGCAGGTTGATGCCGAGGTACACAGGGCAGAAGGAGGGCTTTAATGCAAGAGTGTTATTGACTATTCTATTGAATGTGACAGTGCTCTCCCTTTTGCTTTCCATTATTGGTACATGGCTCGGCACAAAAGAAATCAGCATGGAACCGTTCCTCAATTTCCTTCATATATGGCCAAGAAACTTTGGCATCGCTTTTTGGATTGAATTGCTGCTCGCTCAGCCGATTGCGCGGTTTGCCATGAAAAAGCTGCACGAAGGTCAGGCTAGGAGAGTTGGGGAAGTTCAGTAGTAGATTGGCAACTTAAATCGGCTGGCCGAATCAGGGCTCAGCCGGTTTTTTCATATCATTTATCAAAACACGGGGCTTATCACCAAGCCTCGTGTTTCTTAATTTCTGAAATTCTGAACTTGAAAATGAATAGGTTTTTAGATAAAAACCTTGACTGAAAGCGTTTTTAGTTTTATAGTTTAAACATAGGTAACCAAAACATAACCAAAACATAACAAAAACAGTCCTAATAAGGGAGGAAATAGATGATGGCAGAGGCTAGAAAACTACGAAATTATATTAACGGGGAATGGATTGAGAGCAAAGCGGCGAAATATGAGGATGTCTACAATCCAGCGACCAAAGAAGTCATTGCACAAGTTCCCCTTTCTACAAAAGAGGATTTAGACCATGCGGTTGAGGTGGCAGCAAAGACATTTGATGAGTGGAAAAACGTTCCTGTACAAAAACGCGCACGGATTCTTTTTAACTATCAGCAGCTCTTGCAAAAAAATAAGGAAGAACTAGCCCGCCTGATCACAATCGAAAATGGAAAAAATATGACCGAGGCGCTTGGTGAAGTGGGCCGCGGAATCGAAAACGTTGAGTTTGCGGCTGGGGCTCCGACCTTAATGATGGGCGACTCCCTCTCAACGATTGCAAAAGACGTGGAAATCGCGAACTACCGTTATCCGATCGGGGTAGTGGGCGGAATTACGCCATTCAACTTCCCGATGATGGTCCCATGCTGGATGTTCCCAATCGCCATTGCAGTCGGAAATACTTTCGTACTTAAGCCATCCGAAAGAACGCCGCTGCTGACGGAAAAATTGGCAGAGCTTCTTCAAGAAGCAGGCTTGCCAAATGGCGTATTCAACGTCGTACATGGAGCGCATGACGTCGTAAACGGGCTGTTGGATCATCCTAAAGTGAAAGCGATCTCGTTCGTCGGTTCCAAGCCGGTCGGGGAGTACGTTTACAAGCGCGGCAGCGAGAACCTGAAGCGCGTTCAAGCCTTAACAGGTGCGAAGAACCATTCGATTATCCTCAATGATGCTGACCTTGAGCTCTCGACTTCTAATGTTATCGCTTCTGCATTCGGTTCTGCTGGTGAAAGATGCATGGCTTGCTCTGTCGTTGCAGTTGAGGAAGGCATTGCAGACGAATTTATTGCCAAGCTTGTAGAAGAAGCGAAAAATGTTAAGATGGGCAATGGCCTTGATGACGGTGTATTCCTTGGACCGGTCATCCGCGAGGAAAACTTGAACCGCACCTTGAACTATATTGAACGTGGGGTTGAAGAAGGCGCCAAGCTTGTCTGCGATGGACGTGAAAGGGTATCGGAAGATGGTTATTTTGTCGGACCTACTGTGTTTGACGGTGTGACGACAGACATGACGATTTGGAAAGATGAGATTTTCGCTCCCGTTCTGTCTGTTGTACGGGTGAAAAACTTGAAAGAGGCTGTCGAGACAGCGAATGCATCTGAATTTGCCAATGGCGCCTGCATTTACACATCAAATGCATCCGCAATCCGATATTTCCGTGAAAACATCGATGCCGGAATGCTGGGAATCAACTTGGGCGTGCCTGCCCCGATGGCATTCTTCCCATTCTCAGGCTGGAAATCTTCTTTCTTCGGCACTTTGCCGGCAAATGGAAAAGACGGCGTTGAGTTCTATACACGTAAAAAAGTTGTTACAGCGAACTATAAAGCACCATCATTTGAGTAATCTCAAAAGCTATTATCCTACGTCTGTCGCGGGATAATAGCTCTCATTTTAATAACAGAAAATCCAGAGGCAGGGAGGATGCAAGGAATGAGTAAATTGCTCCGCAAACCGCAGCAAAAGGAAAAAGCCCAAGGGGTCAAGCTTATCCACGAAGTGACAGCTGAAAATTCAGGATTGGAATATGTCGGGTTTAAAATGATCGACTTGGAACTCGGTGCAGTCTATACAGAGACCCTCGGAAATCAGGAAGTATGTGTTGTTGTCATGACAGGGAGGGCAACAATCAGCGATGGAGAAAAGACTTTTGAGAACTTAGGCACCAGAGAAAGTGTTTTTGAGAAAAAGCCGACAGATAGCGTCTATATTTCGAATGACCGGACATTCAAAGTGGAAGCCGTTACGAAAACTACACTGGCCCTCTGCTACTCTCCTTCTGAAAACCAATTGCCGACAAAACTGATCAGAGCGGAAAACAACGGCATTGAAAACCGCGGAAAATACAATAATCAACGGCTCGTCCATAACATTCTGCCAGATTCTGATCCGTCTGCGAACAGCCTCTTGGTTGTCGAAGTTTATACGGATAGCGGAAACTGGTCAAGCTACCCGCCGCATAAGCATGATCAGGACAATTTACCTGAAGAATCCTTCCTTGAGGAAAGCTATTACCATGAAATGAATCCGCGTCAAGGATTCGTTTTCCAACGCGTGTACACCGACGATCGCTCGCTTGATGAAACGATGGCTGTTGAGAACCGGGATGTCGTGCTCGTGCCTGCCGGCTATCACCCGGTTGCTGTTCCTGACGGTTACGATTCTTACTATTTGAATGTAATGGCGGGTCCGAAACGGACATGGAAATTCCACAACGAGCCCGCGCATGAATGGATATTGGACCGCGAATAGAGAGGATGACTTGAAGAATGAAACTTTCATTTAACGATGAACGGGAATTCGATATTATTGCCATTGGCCGGGCATGCATCGATCTGAATGCTGTAGAATACAACCGGCCGATGGAAGAGACGATGACTTTTAAAAAATACGTCGGCGGTTCGCCTGCTAATATTGCGATTGGTGCGGCAAAGCTCGGGTTAAAGTCCGGATTCATCGGAAAACTCGCAGATGATCAGCATGGGCGTTTTATTGAGACATACATGCGTGAAGCCGGGGTTGACACGTCCAATATGGTAACCGATAAAGATGGCCATAAGACAGGATTGGCTTTTACAGAAATCAAGAGTCCGGAAGAATGCAGCATCCTGATGTACCGCGACCAGGTTGCCGACTTATATTTGCAGCCGGATGAGGTCGATGAAGAGTATATTAAACGAGCTAAGATTCTGCTTGTTTCCGGGACAGGTCTTGCTCAGAGCCCTTCAAGAGAAGCAGTCTTAAAGTCTATCCAATTAGCAAAGAAAAACGGCGTAAAAGTGGTGTTCGAACTGGATTACCGCCCATATACTTGGCAGTCAGCTGAAGAAACGGCTGTATATTATACGCTCGTGGCCCGGCAGGCTGATGTGGTGATCGGTACGCGTGATGAATTTGATGTGATGGAAAACATTGAAGGCGGCGAGAATGAGAAAACGATCCGCCAGTTGTTCGCCCATTCTCCTGAACTGATTGTCATTAAGCACGGGGTCGATGGATCGTTCGCCTATGCGAAATCCGGAGTGACCTTTAAGGGTCACGCTTATAAAACCAAAGTATTGAAAACCTTCGGTGCAGGCGACTCCTATGCAGCAGCCTTCCTCTTTGCGATTATCCGCGGGAAGGATGTGGAAACTGCACTGAAATACGGCAGCGCATCAGCAGCTATTGTTGTCAGTAAGCATAGCTCCTCAGAGGCTATGCCAGTTGAAGAGGATATAAAGAATCTAATTTCCGAACGTTCATAAAAGAAACCATTTCTTTAGAGGTGATGAGCAATGGGTAAAGTACGGTTGACCACTGCACAGGCATTGATCCGATTTCTTAATCAGCAGTACCTGTCAGTTGACGGGAAGGAACATCCTTTTGTTGAGGGAATCTTTACGATATTTGGGCATGGAAATGTATTGGGGATTGGCCAGGCACTCGAACAAGAGGCTGACCGACTGAAAGTTTTCCAGGGGAAAAACGAGCAGGGAATGGCACAAGCGGCTATTTCTTATAGCAAACAAATGCTGAGGCAGAAAATTTATGCGGTCACGACCTCAGTGGGACCAGGATCTGCCAATCTTGTGACTGCTGCAGGCACTGCACTTGCAAACAATATTCCAGTCTTGTTTCTGCCGGGAGATACTTTCGCTTCGAGACAGCCTGACCCGGTACTGCAACAGGTTGAACAGGAATATAGCGCAAGTGTAACGACAAACGATGCACTCCAGCCATTATCAAGGTATTGGGACAGGATCACTCGTCCTGAGCAGCTCATGTCCAGCCTGATCCGTGCGTTTGAAGTGCTGACGAACCCTGTGACAGCAGGACCTGTCACGATTTCCCTTGCCCAGGATGTGGAAGGGGAAGCATATGATTACGATGAATCATTCTTTCAGAAGCGTGTCCATTATCTGGACAGGAGCATTCCGGTAGAACGTGAGATCGCCGGAGCAGTCGAATTGATTAAAGCAAGCAAAAAGCCATTAATCCTGGTAGGAGGCGGAGCAAAATACTCCGAGGCACGGGATATTCTTATCAAGATTTCCGAGACGCATGCGATTCCGCTTGTGGAAACACAGGCAGGAAAATCGACAGTCGAATCCTCTTTCAAAAATAATCTCGGCGGAGTAGGAGTAACAGGCACGATGTCTGCCAATAAAGCTGCCCGTGAAGCGGATTTGGTCATCGGCATCGGCACGAGATACACCGATTTCGCTACTTCATCCAAATCGGCCTTCAACTTTGAAAGTGCCAAGTTTTTGAATATTAATGTAAGCCGCATGCAGGCTTATAAACTCGATGCATTTCAAGTTGTGGCTGATGCAAAGGCAGCACTGGAATTGATTGCACCTCGCCTGGAAGGGTACAAGTCTGATTTTGAAGAGCGGATCATCGAATTGAAGGATGAATGGAATGCGGAGCGCTCCCGATTGGGCCAAGTCGTGTTCAGCCGGCAAAACTTTGAACCAGAAGTGAAAGGGCACTTTACTCAGGAAGTATTGAATGAATATGCAGATGTTCTTGATACAAACTTTGCACAGACGACGGCTTTACTGGCTATTAATGAAGCGATTGACGAGGAAGCCATTATTGTTGCAGCATCCGGCTCCTTGCCTGGGGATGTTCAGCGCATTTGGAATCCGTCTAAGCCGAATACGTATAACGTTGAATACGGATACTCCTGCATGGGGTATGAAATCGCTGGAGCATTGGGAGCGAAATTAGCCGCCCCTGACCAGGAAGTTTATTCACTTGTCGGCGACGGCAGTTTCTTAATGCTGCACACAGAGCTCGTCACAGCAATCCAATACAATAAAAAAATTAATATTCTTCTTTTTGACAACTCTGGATTTGGCTGCATCAATAACCTGCAGATGGGTAATGGAGGCGGCACCTACTTTACAGAATTCCGAAACGACAGCAATGAAATTTTGAACATAAACTATGCGAAGGTGGCAGAAGGGTATGGCGCTAAAACCTATCGTGTCAAAACAGTTGAAGAATTGAAGCGTGCACTTGAAGATGCCAAGAATCAAACGGTCTCCACGTTAATCGAGATCAAAGTGTTGCCGAAAACGATGACAGAAGGCTACGAGAGTTGGTGGAATGTCGGTATCGCCGAAGTATCCAACAATGAAAAGGTAATGAAAGCATACGAAGGCATTAAGGAAATGAGAGGCCGGGCGAAACAGTACTAAAATGGATGATTTCAGAGGGAGGATGAGGGTGCTGCAACGGCGCATCCTCCCCCTCCCTTTATTAAATCGTAAATATACATGCAAGAGAGGTGAACCATAATGTTAGTGTCTATGAAGGATATGCTGGAGAAAGCGAAAGAGGAAAAGTATGCCGTCGGCCAATTTAACATTAACAGTTTCCAATGGGCTGAAGCCATATTGGAGGCGGCGGAAGAAGAAAAGGCACCTGTCATTGTTGCTTCCTCGGATCGGCTCGTCGATTATCTGGGCGGATTTACCACAATCTCATTGATGATTCGCAGAATCATAGAGGTAAAAAACATTACTGTGCCCGTAGCTTTGCACCTTGATCATGGAATGAGTGTAGAGCGATGCAAGGAAGCAGTGGATGCAGGTTATACGTCTGTCATGATTGATGGATCCCATTCCTCAATTGAAGAAAATATTAAAATGACAAAAGAAGTGGTCGAGTATGCCCATCCAAAACAGGTCTCTGTCGAGGCAGAAGTAGGAATGGTCGGAGGCAACGAGGATGGGTTAATCGGCGGCATCCAATATGCGGATCCCCAAGAATGCCGTCGACTAGTTGAGGCAACGAAGATAGATGCCCTGGCGGCTGCACTGGGCTCTGTCCATGGACCATATCAGGGAGAGCCGAAGCTTGGCTTTGAGGAAATGCAGACAATCTCTGAATTGACCAATGTGCCGCTCGTGTTGCATGGCGGTTCGGGCATCCCTGATCATCAAATTCAAAAAGCGATCAAGCTGGGGCATGTGAAGATCAACGTAAATACAGAATGTCTCCAAGCATGGACAAAGGCTGTAAGGAAGGTATTGGCAAACGATGAAGGGCTGTATGATCCACGGACGATATTAACACCCGGCAAGCTTGCAGTAAAAGAGACCGTTAAAGAAAAGATTCGGGAATTTGGTTCCAGCGGTAAAGCAGCGAGAGAAGCATAAAAGGTATCCAGAAGGAGATGGACTTGAATCCAAAAGATGATCCATCTCCTTCCTTATTTTCATATGTTTGATAAAAATGCGGAACAAAGGCATTGACTGAAAACGCTTTACGTTATATTATATAATCATAAATATCATCAAGAGTTAACCAACATATTATAAAAACATTGTTAAAATCATAAAATATAAGATTACATACAGCGGAGCATTGAATAATTTGTTATTTGTTGATTATATTTTGCTATCTGCATTTTTGGAGGTAAAGACATGGAACAGGTCAGAATTGGAATTGTCGGTTTAGGTAGATTGGGAAGAATCCACGCAGAAAACATTGCAAATAATGTCTCAGGGGCGGTTTTGCAGGCAGCTTGCAGCATTGTCGAAGCAGAATTGGAATTTGCCAGAGAAGCGCTTGGAGTAAAGGGAACGTACAGCACTTTTGAAGAGATGATTGAAAGCCCTAACATCGATGCGGTCTGCATTGTCTCTCCTTCTGGTTTTCATACGGAACAGATCCGCTCGGCTATTCGCAAAGGTCTGCATGTGTTCAGTGAAAAGCCAATTGGCCTTGAAGTGGAAGATATTGAAAAGACAATTGAAATCATCGAAGAACATCCTGATCAAGTTTTCCAGCTGGGCTTTATGAGAAGATACGATGATTCATACCAATACGCCAAGCAGCTTGTTGATGAAGGAAAACTGGGTGAGCTTACCTTAATCCGCTGTTATGGAATCGATCCTAGTTCTGGCCTTGAAAGCTTCGTAAAGTTTGCAGGAGCAAGCAATAGCGGCGGACTGTTCCTCGATATGTCCATCCATGATATCGACTTAGTAAGATGGTTTACAAAGAAGGAAGTGCGCCGTGTATGGGCGATGGGCAAAAATGCCGCCTACCCTGAATTGGACAAAGTGAATGAACTTGAGACAGGGGCAGCAATGATGCAGATGGAAGACAACTCGATGGCCATCCTCGTCGCTGGCCGGAATGCGCTTCACGGTTACCATGTCGAAACAGAATTGATTGGCACAAAAGGGATGCTCAGGATTGCGGCAGCCCCTGAGAAGAACCTTGTCACGATTTTTGATGAAAACGGGATCGTACGGCCGACTTCGCAGCATTTTCCGGAACGGTTCAAGGATGCATTCATCAATGAATTGAAAGAGTTTGTCGCGTGTATCCGTCAAAAACGTCAGCCGGAGGTTTGTGCGTTTGATGGCCTGCAAAGCACCAAAGTGGCGATCGCATGCCAACAGTCAGTAGAAAGCAACGGAATTGTCGAAGTAGATTGAGCAAAAAAATAGATTTGTAGGGAACCGGGGCATTCTTACATTAAGCAGAGGCCGGCACTTATCTGAGGAAGGGAGGCCGCCTTCGAGCGGTCTGGCCTTCATAGAGGAACAGGGGGAAGGAAAATGAAAACAAATGAATCACTAATGTTTGCCTGCGCACCTATCGCCTGGACAAACGATGATATGCCTGAATTGGGCAGTGAGAATACCTTTGAGCAATGTATCAGCGAAATGGCATTGGCGGGCTATACCGGAACGGAGATCGGAAATAAGTATCCAAAGGATCCAGAAGTGCTGAAAAGATACCTGGAGATCAGAAATTTGCAGGTTGCCAGCGCATGGTTCAGCTCATTTTTAACAACGAAGCCATTTGAGGAAACAGCACAGGCCTTCAAAAAGCACCGTGACTTTTTGAAGGCAATGGGAGCCAAAGTCATTGTCGTGTCTGAACAGGGACGAAGCATCCAAGGGCAAATGGATACTCCGCTATTTGATGCCAAGCCGATTTTCTCTGATGAAGAGTGGGACCGATTGACAAACGGCCTGGAAAAGCTGGGTGAGCTTGCAGCAGAGAAAGGGATGGCGATCGTCTACCATCACCACATGGGAACCGGCGTCCAAACGACTGAGGAAATCAACCGTTTGATGGAAAATACAGATCCTGAAAAAGTTTCCCTATTATTTGATACAGGCCATCTTGTGTTTTCAGGAGAAAACCCACTGGAGGTCTACGAAAAGCACAAGTCGAGAATCAAGCATGTGCACGTCAAGGATGTCCGTAAAGAAGTAGCCGAAAAGGTGAAAACAGATAAGATAAGTTTCCTGAATGCAGTTAAACAGGGTGCTTTCACTGTACCAGGGGATGGAATGATTGATTTCCGCCCAATTATGAAAGCGGTTAAGGATAGTGGTTACAAAGGCTGGGTTGTCGTAGAGGCAGAACAGGACCCGGCAATCGCCAATCCATTTGAATATGCTGTAAAGGCTAAAAACTATATTGATAGCACTATAGAAGCCTAAAAGGGAGCCGGTCTTACATCCAATAATGGAGATCGGTGTTAAAACATAAAGATGGAGTGAGCAGCATGGGGATCTTGACTGTAGTTTTGTTTACCTTGATTATCGTAGCCATCGGCTTTTATGCATACAGAAAAAGCCGGAAAGTTGATAATAACAGTTCAGAAGGATTTTTTCTCGGCGGCAGGAGTTTGACGGGCATTACGATTGCCGGAACAATTATTATGACCAACCTCTCGACTGAACAGATTGTCGGGCAAAACGGTCAAAGTTACCGAGGCGGTATGGAGGTAATGGCCTGGGAGGTAACCGCTGCCTTAGCCTGTGTGTTTTTAGCGCTTGTTTTTCTTCCGAAGTATTTAAAATACGGCGTCAATACGGTATCAGACTTTATCGAAATCCGTTACGATACAACAACGAAAAGAGTTGTATCGGGGCTGTTCATCTTTACATACATGACGTCTTTCTTGCCGGTCGTTCTTTATTCAGGCGCGCTTGTCTTCAATAAGATCTTTCATTTGGATAAGCTGCTGAATGTCGATCCATTGGTGGCTGTTGGACTGATTGCAGGGGCCATCGGGGTCGTCGGATTATTGTACCTGCTCGTTGGCGGACTGAGTCTTAGTGCAGTCAGTGATACGATTTATGGAGTTGGCCTTCTCATCGGCGGACTTTCCATTCCTATTTTGGGGCTGATCTTTCTTGGAAGCGGTAATTTTCTGAGCGGGTTGGAATCTGTTAAAGACAATACGCCTCATCTCTTAAATTCAATCGGTGCTGTCGATTCTGATATTGTTCCTTGGCCGACTCTTTTCATGGGCATGTTGTTCAATAACTTGTTCTTCTGGTGTACCAATCAAATGATTGTTCAAAAGACACTTGCGGGCAAAAGCCTTAAAGAGGGGCAGAAAGGCGCCCTATATGTCGGATTCTTTAAAATATTCGGTGCTCTTTTTCTTGTTTTTCCTGGTATACTGGCCTTCAATATGTTCGGCGACACTTTGTCGGTCGCAGATGATGCCTATCCATCGCTTGTGACGGCTGTGCTGCCTGAGTGGGCTTATGGAATATTCGGGGCTGTAATTTTTGGAGCAATTTTAAGTTCGTTCGTCGGCGCTCTGAATGCGACGGCAACCTTATTTACACTGGATTTTTATAAGCCGATTATCAAAAAGGATGCGACAGATTCTCAAGTGGCGAGAGCCGGCAAACTGGTAACGATTATCGTGGGAATCATTTCAGTGCTCATAGCTCCGCTGATTTCCTTTGCGCCGGCAGGACTTTACGCTGTCGTTCAGGAATTTAACGGTGTATACAGTATGCCACTATTGGCTCTTGTGCTGCTTGGTTTTTACTCGAAATATGTTACCCCTTTAGCGGCAAAGGTTACGTTTGTCTTCCATATCGTCATCTATGGTTTGTCAAAAATATTATTGGCAGATATCCATTATCTTTACGTATTAGGTTTCCTATTCCTGGCTGATGTGCTCGTCATGTGGCTGATCGGTAGATGGAAACCGCTGGATAAGGCTTTTGAATTTGAAGAAAACATCAATAAGGTAGATTTGACACCATGGAAACATCGGAAATGGGTTTCTGCCCTGGTGATCATCGCGATGCTCGGCATGTATATCTTGTTTTCACCACTGGGGATTGCTATATAAACATTCAATACAAAGGAGAGGTGTGCAATGAGCAAGCAAATAACAGTAGGTGTCATCGGAGCTGGCAGAATTGGAAAACTTCATATTGAAAATATGAAGCATATGAGTAATGTAAGGCTTAAGACGGTCTCCGACATGATGGTCGATGGATTGCAAGAGTGGTTTTTATCATCCGGCGCTGAAAGTTTGACTGCGGATTATCAGGACATTTTAAAAGATCCGGAGATTGACGCGGTGTTCATCTGCTCGCCAACTGACACGCATGCGACCATCATTAAGGAAGCGGCAAGAGCAGGAAAACATATTTTTTGTGAGAAGCCGATCAGTTTTTCTGATCAAGAGACAATCGATGCTTATCAGGTGGTAAAAGAAACAGGTGTAAAGTTCCAGCTAGGGTTTAACCGAAGATTTGACCGGAACTTCAGGAAGGTGAAAGAACTGGTCGGCACAAAGCAGATTGGTGATCTCCATATCCTGAAAATCACCTCTCGCGATCCGGAGCCGCCTCCATTGGAATATGTCGTTCGTTCGGGCGGAATTTTTGCTGACATGTCCATCCATGACTTTGACATGGCACGTTATATTACCGGATCAGAGGTGACGGAAGTGTACGTGCGGGGAGCTGCTCTTGTAAATCCGGCGCTTGAACAAGTTGGCGATATCGACACGGCTATTATTCTTCTCACCTTTGCCAACGGCACGATGGGTGTAATTGATAACAGCAGGCAGGCTGTGTACGGGTATGACCAGAGACTGGAGGCTTTCGGCTCCAATGGCTCAGCGAGTGCGGAAAATGAAACCGGTTCTACAGTCTCCATCTTGACGAAGGATGGAGGGATTGGAGAGAAGCCGCTTCACTTCTTTCTTGAGAGATACAATGAGGCTTACAAGCAGGAGGTAGGGGATTTCTTCTCGGCTATCGATTCGAATACAGAGTGTACATGCAAGTTTGAAGACGGAATCATGGCACAGCGCATCGCAATGGCTGCAAAGGAATCTCTTGAAACCGGCCTTCCGGTAGCAGTCAAGCAGCTGCAGGAGCTGCCTGGAGAGAAGATAAAGTAGGAGGGACAGGAATGCCTTTTCTTAGAATAGATGTGATTGAAGGAAGAGATGAAGCAGAAATTGTGAATCTGCTTGATGCCATTCATCATTCCGTGGTCGAAGCATTCGATGTACCGGAACGGGATCGTTATCAAGTTGTCCACCAGCATCCGGCACATGAAATGGTCATCCAAGATACCGGTTTGGGCTTTGAACGGAGTAATGATGTGGTGGTCATCCAAGTGACAAGCTCTGCAAGAAGCGAAAAGCAGAAACAACAGTTTTACAAGATACTTGCAGATCGTTTGCAAGAAGAATGCAAGATTGCACCGAATGATATAATGGTGTCCATTGTCACAAACGGGGCGGGCGACTGGAGTTTTGGCTTTGGCGAAGCCCAGTTCCTCACGGGCCGACTCTAAAAAAAGAAAGATGAGCTGTTCCCTGATAGAGGTGTTTTATCGCTGGGGAGCAGCTCATTTTTATGTTTGAAAAGTAAAAAGCAGAGACTTTTTGTCTCTGCTTTTATTCAATCGGCAACAGCCAAAGAAACGTCGTGATCCTCTGCATATTTGCAAAATTCTTCCCTCGGCAGCGAGTCCGTGATCAAGCAATCAACCTCGTCCAACTGACAATAGGTCATCAATCCATACTTATCGAACTTGTCATGATCCAACAGGAGGTACACCTGCTGGCTTCTTTTCACGATTGTTTGTTTCAGCTCTGTCTCTAGAGGCGAGGAATTGGTCACGCCGTTCAACAAGGAAATGCCTGTCGTCGCCATGAAAGCCTTATTGATATTATAGGCCCTCAATAAGTCGCCATTAAGCGGGCTTCCTAGCGAATTTGTCTTCCTTTCCAGAATTCCGCCGACAGAAATGATATTCAGGTTGTTATAAGGAAGAGAACGGACGATGAATTCGATGTTATTTGTCACGATCGTCAGGTTCTTCTCTTTTAATCCTTCGAACATCTCGATTGTAGTTGTTCCGGAGTCAATGAAAATGACGTCTCCATCTTCAACAAAACTCGCAGCTTTTTTGCCGATCATCAGCTTCTCCGTTTGAAATCGCACCTTCCGTTCCTGAAAGGATTCCAATTTCTTCTGTCCTACCGAAATACCGCCATACACCTTTTTAAATGCGCCGCTTTCGACGAGCTCCTGTACATCTCTGCGTATCGTATTTTTCGAGACGTTGAACACTGTCACAAGCTCATCGAGCGAGGCTGATTGCTGTTCCGTCACGTACTCCGCAATCTTGTTTATCCGCTTTTCTTTTATCATACGGTTCACCTTAACCTTTTTATAATCCAATTTGGAAACGCTTTTATCTATATTATACAGCAAATATTATCAAAAAGTAACCAAAAGTAACCAAAAGTTATGCATCAAGAGGATATTACTCTATAGTTTTTATTGTAATAAATACTGACATATAAAGTCGAAGGAAATTAGGGTAAAATGTAGTATCATAGTCCCTGAAGGAATCTTGCTAAAACTTTTTACAATTGTGCTAAAGGCTGCCGCCAGGAAAAAAGGAGACCTAAAAGAATGTGAAAGAAATAGAGGACATATTTAAACTAAAATTAAATGGGGAGAGTAGATTATGGTTACAATCAAGGATATTGCGAAACAGCTCGGTGTTTCTGTCAGCACAGTTTCACGTGCGTTGAATAACCATCCGGATATTCGAAAGGAAACGAGAGAAAAGGTTATGGAATTGGCGAAAAAAATTGATTATACACCCAATGCACTTGCCAGGAGTATGATTCAAAAAAAGACTTTCACTGTCGGACTAATGGTTCCTGACATTACAGATCCTTTTTTCTCAGCAATATCTCATGATGTAGAAGATGTTTTGTCAGAGAAGGGTTATCAAACAGTTTATTCAAATACGGGAGGAAGTCAGGTAAAGGAAAGTCTTTTTTTGTCAAGTGCATTAGAAAGGAAAATGGATGGACTTATCATTACTCCTGACCACCCTAATAAAGAGATATTAAAGTCTATCATGCGGGCGGAAATCCCGGTGGTCTATTTAAGAAGACGCCCGCCAGCAGGACTTGATATTCCCTTTGTAGATGTAGATCATTACCACGGTAGTTGCGAAGCAGTAGAGCATCTTCTTTCACTAGGTCATAGGGAAATTGGTTTTATTGGCATGCCGGAACATTCAAGTACAGGAAAAGAAAGAAATAGAGGATATGTTGATACCCTGCAACAGAACCAGATCGACCCTATCAGTACAATGGCAAAGACCAAAACCATCGAATCCGGTTATCAGGCTATGGACCTCATTATGAAATCCCACGCCAACATATCGGCAATCTTTGCTGCCAATGACCAGCTTGCCATTGGCACTTTGGAGTGGTTGGCTAAACACGATATAGCTGTACCTGAGGAAATGAGTGTGATAGGGTTTGACAACTTGGAAATTTCGGATCTCCATTGGATTAAACTTACAACTGTATCGCAGCCTAGAAGAGAAATGGGAAGACATGCTGCAGAAATGCTCCTTCTTTTACTTCAGAAAGAAGTTCTTCCTACGAACACTCTGATCATGAATACGGAGCTTGTAGTCAGAAACACTACAGGAACAGCAAAGCCAGAAAAAAATATTGTTTGAATTGGTAAATATTATTGACAATTTAAACTATTCGTTTTACCATATAGCTAATTGGTAACGTTTCCGGTAACGTTTCCGGTAACGTTACCGGTTGCGAGAGGGGGAGTGAAGGGATAGTCAATAAAATGTAAGGGGTTTCAAATATAATTATATTTTCAGGGGGGTGTCTTAAACAGTGAGAGGTGTTATTCAAAGAAAATCAACTGGCTTGATAGCGATGCTAATCCTTCTTCTGCTTATCGCGGGATGCGGTCAGAAGGAAAGCGCTAAAGGAGGTCAAGTACTAGCGGATAGTGAAGACACAGAAACATTAACAACAGAAGAACTTTATGAAAAAGCAAAAGAGGAAGGGAAGGTAGTCATTTACTCTCAGTCCTCACGTTGGAATGATATCAAAAGAACTTTCGAGGAAGAATATCCGGGCATTACTGTCGAAGGATACAAAATAGATACAGGAGATATGATCGAGAAAATCATACGTGAAAGTGATTCGGGTCTGAATGAAGTGGACGTTGTCTTTGCGAAAGATGGAGCCGGGACTTTCACTGGAGAACTTTATCATAATGGTTATCTAAAAAAATATATGCCTGAGGATTTAACAGGGAGTATGCCTGAGCATTATCAGAACATGAACGGTCTAGTCCCTTATGTGGAGGCAAGGGCGATTTACTATAATACCGAAGCATATTCTGAACCTCCTGTTTCCAATTGGTGGGACTTAGTAGAACCAGAGTGGAAAGGGCGCGTCATCATCGGCGACCCTCTCCAGGCAGCCGATACGATGGATCTATTTCTGGCAATGATACAGAATCCCAAGGACATGGAGGACGCATATCAGCAAAAATACGGAAAAAAACTAACACTTTCAGATACCGAAAATGCAGGCTATGAGTTCATCAAGAGATTATTGAAAAACGATCCGATCTTAAAAAACTCAAGTACTGATGTTGTAAATGCTGTAGGAGCCACGGGGCAAAGCAATCCACCAATCGGTGTCGCTGTTTCGAGTAAGCTTCGTGTTGCGAAGGAACAGGGGCTTTCGTTGGGGGTTAGCTATAAAATGGAACCTAAACTTTCACAGGCAGAGGAATCTCTCCTCTTTATGGGAAAAGATGCACCTCATCCAAATGCAGCGAAATTACTGATCCGGTGGATGGCTGGAGAAGCAGATGGCAAAGGAAAAGGGTTGGAACCGTTCAATGTAGAAGGTGCCTGGCTGACTCGTTCAGACATTACTCAAAAAGAGGAAATTCCTTTTTCAGAGATGAAGCTTTGGGAGTATGATGCTGATTTTAACTATAAAAATTCTAGGAAGTTAAGGGATTTCTGGCTTAAACTTCAGTAACTAGCATGAGTACTGCACCCTTAACAAAAGAGGGGGAAAAGTGATGCGATTATCAGTATTGAAAAAGCATGATGCAGCGTTTGTATTTTTGGTGCTTATACTAAGTTTAACCCTTACGGCCTGTTCAACGAATAAGACTACTTCAAAGGACAACGGGGAAGAGTGGCTTGAATCAGCCAATCTGAAGGCAGATGAAACTGTGGATGAGTTATATGAGAAGGCAAAAGAGGAAGGCAAAGTCGTTGTCTACTCCCAATCGAGCCGGATTAGTGCCATCAAGGCCTCCTTTGAGGAAAAATACCCTGGAGTCACAGTTGAAGGGTATGACATGGACACCGGTGAAATCATTGAAAAAATCATACGAGAACAAGAAGCCGGCATCTTCAATGCTGATGTGGCTTTCATCAAAGACACGAGCGGTTCTGTATCCGGTGAAATTTTACCAAAAGGCCTCGTCCATCCGTATATGCCTAAGGACATAACGGAACAGATGGTAGAGCCTTATAAAAGTACAAATTTGGGCTTGGCTCCATATGTTTCCCTGCGGGTGCTGTACTACAATACGGAAGCGTATAAAGAGCCGCCTGTCACAAACTATTGGGATCTTACAGAGCCAAAGTGGAAAGGGAAAATTCTCCTCGGCGATCCAATGCAGAATGCAGATGATTTGGATCACTATCTGACAATGATTCAGAACTCCGATGAAATGGCGGAAAGTTACAAGGAGAAATTCGGTAAAGAGATTGAACTTAACGGAACTGAAAATGCAGGATACGAGTTCTTTAAGCGGATCCTGGAAAATGACCCTATTTTCATGAAGAGCTCAGGCGAAATAGTCGAGGCAATCGGGAAGCCTGGGCAAAATGACCCTCCGGTCGGTATTTCCGCCTCAAGTAAACAAAGAGAGCTCGACCAAAAGGCTCTGAACGCAGCTGTCATATATGATTTAAAGCCACGGCTTTCCAATGCTCAGCCATCGTATCTTTATATGGTGAATAAGGCTCCCCATACCAACGCCGGAAAGCTATTCATCCGCTGGGTGGCGGGGGAAGCTGACGGATCCGGAAAAGGAATCGAACCGTTTAATGTAATTGGTTCGTGGGTAACAAGGCCAGATATCGCCCGAAAAGATCAACAGCCTCTTGATTCACTGAATATTTGGGATTATGACGGAGAATTCGTATACAAGAATGCCGCGAAATTCAGGGAATTTTGGATGAAAAACCAATAACTTCACACTAATATTTTCACTATAAAGATCCATTAGCCGGAATAGGGCTGGTCGTTCCGGTTAATGGGTTGCGAGGAGGTTAAAATCTGTGAAACCGGATGAACTAGGAAACCCGACAGCTAACTACGGAAAAATGACCAAGGTTAAAAATATCATAAAAGGTATGTTAACGAACCCTTTTCACATCATTAGCATCATCTCGATTATTTTTCTGATTTATACAATCATCATCCCGATGTTTGAAATTGTAAAGAATACGGTTATCTGGCAGGATTCAGATATTCTCATATCTGATAAAGCGGACCCTGGCGGCTTGACGCTCTTTCACTGGGCAAAGGTGTTGGCAAGTGACATCAGCCAATCCATCTTTTACAAACCACTGCTTAATACGCTGAGCATTGCCTTTACAGTAACGTTCATTACCATGATTTTAGGCGGAGGACTTGCTTGGCTCGTTACCAGGACAGATATCCCTTACAAAAAGACGATAGCATTTCTGACCATCGTCCCCTATATGTTGCCGTCTTGGATCAAATCCCTTGCTTGGATCATTGTTTTTAAAAATGACCGAATTGGCGGGTCAAAGGGCTTACTTCAAAGTGTTTTTCACATCAATCCCCCTGATTGGCTCTCATATGGCTTCTTGCCTATTACGATAAACTTATCCGCCCACTACTTTGTATTTTTCTTCTTGCTTGTAGCCGCCGCATTGAAGTCTGTAAATGGAAACTTGGAGGAGAGTGCCAGTCTATTAGGAGCGAGCCGCAGCACGATATTGAGGAAAGTGACCTTTCCGCTGGTGCTGCCCGCTATCTTATCTGCCATCATCCTGACGTTCTCCAAAACATTGGGAACCTTCGGTGTTGCAGCTTTCCTTGGACTGCCAGTTAAATACTACACCATTTCAACAATGCTATACGGATCTATGAAAAATAGAATGGTCACCGATGCGTATGTGCTATGCATCATCCTCATTCTAATTTCTTCTGTAGTTATATTTATCAATCAAAAAGCGATTGGCAAGCGTAAAAGCTTTGAAACTATTGGAGGAAAGGATTCAAGAAAGATGGTAACACCGCTGGGAAAATGGAAAATACCGCTCTTTTCGGGGGTCATACTTTTTCTTGGTTCAGCGGCTATCTTCCCGTTCTTCCTTCTTCTTCTTCAGTCATTCATGCTGAGAGACGGAGACTATAGCTTAAGCAATTTGACGGCACATTTCTGGATTGGAAACTCGGATCCCGCCATTGCATCAGGGGAGGTTGGGGTATTAAAGAATCCGGCTTTATGGGATGCCGCCTTCAACTCACTGAAAATCGCTTTAGTTGCTGCTGTGGTGGCAGCTGCTATCGGGCTCATTCTCGGTTATGTAATCAGTAAAGGGAGGAACAGCTTATCTTCCAAGCTTACAGACCAATTTTCCTTTTTACCCTATTTGGTGCCAAGTATCGCCTTCTCTGCTATTTATCTAAGCATGTTTGCAAAACCAAGTTTCTTTTTGCCTAGTTTGTATGGAACGCTGTTCTTGATCATCCTGATCACAATCGTAAAGGAATTGCCTTTTGCAACGCGTTCTGGCACGAGTACGATGTATCAAATCGGCGGTGAACTGGAAGAGGCCGCAACACTTGCCGGTGCATCTTGGTTCAGAAGATTCTTCAGAATCATGGTTCCATTAAGCAAGCAGGGGGTATTCAGTGCTTTTCTTCTTGTATTCATCAGCGGGATGAAGGAGCTTGACCTGATCTTGCTGCTGGTCACGCCGAAAACCGGCACATTGACAACCCTGACATTCCGTTATGCCGACCAGGGTTTTCATCAATACTCAGATGCCATTGTGGTGATCATCATTACGTTGATCGTTCTAGTCTATTACCTTGCCACGAAATTTGGAAAAGCAGATATTACAAAAGGAATTGGAGGATGATCCGTTATGAGCAGAATTGAACTGAAAGGTATTAATAAGTATTTTGATAGCAATCATGTGTTGAAAGACCTGAATCTGGTTATTGAAGAAGGGGATTTTATGACGCTGCTCGGGCCTTCCGGCTGTGGAAAAACCACAACTCTAAGAATTATTACCGGTTTGGAGAATCCCGAAAAGGGTGTTATCACGGTAAATGGCAAGGAAATTGTAAACGGTGAAATGCATCATTACGTGCCTTCTTCCAAACGGGGATTAAACCTGGTATTTCAAAGTTATGCGTTATGGCCGCATATGACCGTTTCTGAGAATGTTTCCTTCGGCTTGTCCATTCAAAAAATGAAAAAGGATGCAATCAAAGCAAAAGTGGAAGCGGCATTGGACAAAATGCAAATCCTCCATTTAAAGGATCGCTATCCATCTGAACTGTCAGGCGGCCAGCAGCAGCGGGTAGCGATTGCGAGAGCGATCGTAACAGAACCGAAAATCCTCCTGCTTGATGAACCTTTATCCAATCTCGATGCAAAGTTGAGGCTCGATATGCGGGCAGAACTAAAGCGGCTGCACCAAGAATTAAAGACAACGATCATTTATGTAACCCATGATCAGGTAGAAGCTCTAACCATGTCGACGAAAATAGCGGTTTTCTTTGAAGGAGAGCTTGCTCAAGTAGCAACGCCAAGAGATATCTACCATAGCCCTGCGGATCTCAGGGTTGCCAATTTCATCGGTAATCCGAAAATCAATCTGATCGACGCCACATGTGAACCATCGATGAACTGCTTGGCGACATATTCAGTGCTGGGTCAGCTGGATCTTCCACTGATAAGTGATTATGCCGGCAAGGCAAAGTTAGCAATCTACCCGGAGGACATTCAAATCCACACAAAGAAAACGGCCAATTCCATTCCTTGCAGCATCTATTCGATCTTGCCTGCAGGGTCGGAAACGCTTGTGCAGTTGGAACTGCAAGACGGCTATACTTTGCTGGCCAAACTAATCGGAGAGCTTGACCTGCCAGCCGGCGAACAGGTTTGGATCAATTTCCCGTTAGAAAAAATTAATGTTTATGATGAGGAAACGGCAAAACTCATTTCTGTCAGGGAGAGAAATGTGGAAAGGGCAATCGTGTAAGTTGGTATTTTTTAGCGATTCAGTATGGGTCATCAACTACTACGACTTAGTGATTCGAATGGTCCTTGCTTGCGTATTGGGCGGGCTGATTGGGATCGAGCGAGAATGGGGAAACCATGCTGCGGGGTTTAGAACGCATATTCTCGTATGTATTGGCTCCGCTACAATCATGCTTCTCTCCATATATGGGTTCAGCCAATTTGTCGATGAAGAGAATGTGAGGATAGATCCGGCAAGATTGGCTGCCCAAGTGATAAGTGGTATCGGTTTTTTAGGTGCCGGCGCAATTCTGAGAAATGGAAACATGGTTAAGGGGCTTACGACCGCAGCCTCTATTTGGGTGGTAGCCGCTATCGGCCTTTGCGTCGGTGCTGGTTTCCTTGTTGCAGCGGTCATATGTACCTCCATGGTGCTGATCAGTTTGTATATTTTAAATAAATGGGAAAGATTCATGCTGAAAAACAAGAGAATAGATGAAATCGAGATTATTATGCAAGATCGAAGCGGCTCAATCAAAGATTTAATGTCCAAGTTGGAAAAGCACGGGTTTGAAGTGGCGGATCTTAAAATTGAGATGAATAAATCAAAAAGGCTCGACCAAAGAGACACACTGAGAATCGTGTTAAGCCTCATCAAACGGAATAATTCAAATGTCATGCTCCTCTTTGATGAATTAATGAATACAGACTCTGTCCTCTCCCTGCAAACGCGGCATGCCAATCCTGTAAAGGTGGCAGATGAGAGCCCTGAACAAGAAGTGTCTATATAAAGAAGAATAGGCGGGTGGCTATGAGAAAAATAATGATTGTTTCCGATCTTGACGGAACACTTCTTAATCAAAATCACAGCATTAGTGAAGAAAACAAAAAAGCTATAAAAGATTTTGTAGCACTGGGCGGGAAATTTACCATTGCTACCGGGAGAATGGAGAAAGCGGTAGCTCCATTTATAGAAGAGCTGGGGTTAAAAATCCCGATGATCCTGTATAATGGAGCAAAAATTTATGATCCTGTCACCGGTGTCGCTTTATTTGACCAGGAAATGGTGTTCCCAAAAAGCTTTTGGAAGGAACTTCTGAGAATGGCAGGGGAAGATACCGCTGTCTTCGTCTACCAAAGGGGCAATGTGTACTCACCCCATGATAATGAGGTTCGTGGGGCGTACGAGGCCAAAGAAAATGTTGTTTGCCGGCCATTCACCGAAGAACTGTATAACAGGCTGGTAACCAAAATATTGATCATAAGTTCATCTGTTGCAAAATTATCTCAGATTGAGGATCTAATAGTAAAAGAGGATATCTTGTGTGAAACGATTTATTCAGAAAGAAACTATTTGGAGATTTTGCCGCCTGGTGTTTCTAAAGGGAATGCTTTGAAAAAACTAAGGGCATTAACCGGGGAAGAAGAGCTGCATGTAGTTGCGGTCGGGGACAACTTAAACGACATCTCTATGTTTGAGGAGGCCGACAGGGGAATTGCAGTAAAGAATGCACATCCTCTGCTGAAAAGTTTGGCAAAGACAATTACAGTCCATCATGAAGAGCATGCCTTACAGGAAATCATTCAACGGTTGTCAGAGGAGATGCTCGAAGAAAAGATAGTAAAGTAAAGGGGGAAGGAAGTTTGGATTATTTAGAAATGGCGAAAAGAATAGCGAAGGATTGCGGGGAACTCATTAAATCGTATGAAGGCACATCTTATTCCATATCTGAAAAAAGTTCAGTATATGATATTGTGACAGAAGTCGACCGCATGGCAGAAGATTTTATCCGAAACAGGATCAGTGAGCTTGCTCCCGATCATAAGTTCCTTGGTGAGGAGGAATCTTTTGCCCAAAAGGACCTTCTTGACACAAGGTTGATGGAAGGGGAGTCCGAACCTTTCCTTTGGATTGTCGACCCAATAGACGGGACGAATAACTTTGTTCAGACCGGCAGTGGTTACGCCGTTTCCATTGCACTGTCATGTTACGGGAAGTTCAGGCTAGGTGTAATTTATGACCCGTCGAGAGATGAGTTGTTCTATGCTGAGAAGGGGAAAGGGGCATTTCTGAACGGGGATCCGATTCAGGTTTCCCCTACTGAGGAATTCAGCCAATGCACCATTGGCCTAGGGTTTCCCTCTTCCAATAAGCTAGCGAGAAACCGAGTTCTTTCTATTGTCGGAGATGTGGCGGAACATTGCCGTACGATTCGGTCGTACGGGTCGGCCGCTCTCCAGATTGCCTATGTTGCTTGCGGAAGATTGCATGGATATTGGCAGCCAGGGCTAAATATATGGGATACAGCTGCAGGGGTAGCAATTTTAAACGAGGCAAAAGGGCAAGTGTCAAATTCTGAGGGAGAGAAGTTTACTTTACGTACAAGAGATTTCCTTGGAAGCAATCAACATATCCATAACGATCTATTAGGATATATAGCTCAATCTGAAACAAAGATCACAACAAATTAAATATAATTGGGAGAGTGATCGTTATGAAACTTGGATTTTCATTAAAGCACCAAGTCTTTTTAGGGGAGCCCCATCTGGCAACAAAAAATGACTTAATCGCCCATTGTTCTTCGGTCGATTCTCTGTTGGACATTTTACAAGAAGAAGGAATAAGCTCCATAGAGCTTCGTGTCCTGTCTCCTAGTGCGGATGAAGGATTATACAGAAATGTAATTCAATCCATCTGGGACAGGGGAATGGAGTTAACTGTGCATGGTCAAGTGACGGATATAAACGGAGAAAGTTTCACAGAGCTTTACCCGTCAATCTCATTTATTTTAAATGAATATAAAAAGTATCAAAAGGAATTGGTGATTACGACCCATGCCTGTTCGGGACACGAAGGATCTGAAGAAGAATGGAGAGAAAAAACCATTCTAATGCTGCAAAAGTGGGCAAAGCTCCTTGAACATGAACCTGTTAAATTTGCTTTAGAAAACAACCGGAAAAAAAGCGATGTCATCGATCCAGGAAATGATACATTGAAAGTATTAGAAATGGTCCGGGAAATAGATCGTCCTAAAGTTGGGGTTTGTTGGGATATGGGGCACTTTTATTCGAACTTGATGGTTGAAAAGGGTATGAGTACTCCTCCGGAACAAGTCATGGACGATTTGCCACCATCAGATTTTATCAGCCGGGTTTACCATACACATATCCATGGAATTGGGACGAACGGCCGTACCCATCATCCACTGGTCAAAAGTGAAAACCTTCCACTGGACCGATACGTGTCAGCCTTGCAGGACAAAGAATACAAGGGAGTCTATAATTTAGAGTTGTCTATGGAACGTTTTGACAGCGAGTGTACGTTGAGTGGCTATGTGGTTCAATCAATCAGAAGTTTAAAAAAATCAGTTTTAGAGAGGGTCTAACAACAAAAGAACAGATACAGTGGTCCAGTCCAAAAAGGATTGGATCTTTTTTTGCTTATAGGAAAAAACAATAACAAATTTTCGCAACAGGCCTAACATTTTTTATCGTAAAGCAAGCAGTCATGATAAAAGCCCAGCTTTATAATAAAAATATCGAGACTCTAGCCAGAATGGGCAGCAACCCCAGTCGATGAATGGAGCAGGTGAAGAAATGAAATTGAAAATGATGACCTTCAATATGAGATACGACAATCCGGAAGACGGTGTAAATCGTTGGGCGAACCGTGTTGAGTTGGTTGCTCAGGTCATAGCTGATGAAAGGCCTAGTATTCTTGGGACGCAGGAGATGCTCCCAGGGATGCTGCAGACGTTAGAGGAAAAACTGGGGAACTATCGCTGGATTGGCGTACCCCGATTGCCGAATGATGAACATACGGTTATCTTTTATGATCATGAAAGACTCCAGCTTTCGAAGTCAGGAACATTTTGGTTGTCTGAAACGCCCCTTGAACCTGGCAGCAAAAGCTGGGGGTCAGCTTTGCCGCGTATTTGTACGTGGGGGGAGTTCACGCTGCTTCAGTCGGCCGAAAGGTTTCGTGTGTTCAATACGCATTTGGATCATCTAAGCGAATCTGCAAGAATCAACGGTTCAAAGGTAATCAGGGATTTTATCAGAAGAGCAAATGAAAGCGATAACCTTCCGACCGTTATAATGGGAGACTTTAATAACGATACGAGGGACAGTGAAGAAATTTGTCTATGGGAGTGCGAGGAGAAATTTGCAAGCGTTTTCTCCGCTTTAGGCTCGGAGACTGGAATGACGAGAACCTTCCATGATTTTTCAGGCGGGGAACTGGGAGAGGCAATCGATCATATTTTTGTTTCGCCAGAAGTCCGCTTGACTGAGGGAGGCATTTACCGTAAAAAAATCAATGGATTCTATCCTTCCGACCATTACCCTGTCTGGGCGGTTATTGAAGCGGGAAACACCCGGGACAGAGTGATTAAATGACACGATATTCAGATTGGTTTTGTTAATGAGGCAATTCCATTTTTTGTTTCTAGTATTAGGGAAAATGCAGTGATATTTTTAAAATGAAGCAGCTATAAACCAGATAGATTACTCTTCTTAGGGGGATTCTCATGGAATTACAGATGAAGAAGAATGGTTCATTCAACATTCTGCAATTAACCGATTTACATGTTGGTTCTACACCGTTTAATGAACAGGATATTCGTACATTCGACCATATAAAAGAGATGGCCGGTAAAGCAGCACCTGACTTAATTGTGATTAGTGGAGACTTAGTGTGGTCCGAAGGTGTGCCGAACCCTAAAGAGGGCTATGCCAGGATTGTCGAAACGTTAAACGAATTGGAGATTCCGGTGGCGATAACGTATGGAAACCATGATACAGAAGAAGGGATATCACGTTCTGAATTAAGAGAATTGGAAAACGGCATTCACTTGCTGGCAGAAAAAAAGCATTCTTGCATTGTCGAAGATAAAGAATCTTATTGTTTAGAAATAAAAAATGAGGATGCCCAAGTAAGCCATGTTATTTATATCATTGACAGCGGCGCAGAAGATCCGCTTAAGATCGGTCAGTATGAGTATGTTCATCCGGACCATGTAACGTGGTTTAACGAGGTATCAAAAAACTATGCTTCAAGATCAGCGGAGTACAAACCGGATGTTCTTTTCCTCCATATCCCTCTGCCTGAATACAAAGAAGGATTTATGGAAGGCCAGGTTTCTGGATACAGATATGAAGAAATCTCCTCACCATTGGTGAATACCGGGCTATTTACATCCTTATTGATTGATGGGAAGGTCGGGGGAGTTTTTTGCGGGCATGACCATGATAATGACTTTGTCGCAGATTGGCATGGAATAAAGTTAGGGTTTGGAAGAGTCAGCGGCTTTAACTGCTATGGCGAGCTGACACGCGGAGCCCGGATTATTACCCTCCATAACGACCGGAACTTCGATACACACATTGTTGAAACAGAAGATAAAAAATAGGTAGGCGGTGTAAGGGATGAAAGTAGATTATCATATTCATCTTGAGGAAGGCCCATACTCATTGTCATTTGTCGATAAAACATTGAGAGCGATGGATCATGTTAACCCGATTACTCAAAAGCGTCACACGAAAGAATGGCTGTTGGAATCGATGGATCGGTTGCAAACGCGGTTAAAGGAGACCGAATACTCCAAGTATTGGCTGGATTTTTATCTGGAGGAAGCGCTGAACAAGGGGCTGACAGAGGTAGGGATAGTGGATCATTTATATAGATTCCATGAAACGAGAGAATACTTCGAGAAATATATCGATGTCGAATCGGCTGATATCGGCTCAAGGCAGCTTGATTGGTTGAACAAAGTGATGGTGAGAAGCCTCGATGAATTTGCGGCTGTAATAAATGAGGCAAAGGAGCATTGGAAATCCAGAGGAGTCCTCCTGCGCTTCGGAATGGAAGCGGATTATTTTGTTGGCGGTGAAAAGGAGTTAAAAGCGATTCTCGACCAATATGACTTCGATTATGTGATTGGATCTGTCCACTTTAACCATGGCTGGGGATTCGATAATCCGGAGCTTCAAGAGAAGTTCCTCGAGTATGATTTGGTCGAGCTTTACAAAGACCATTTTGAAACCGTGAAAAAAGCCGCAGAGAGCGGACTGTTTGATTTTATCGCCCATCTGGACAACCTGAAGGTCTTTAATTATCGGCCGGATGAACAGTTGCTCATTCCATTATACGAAGATGTAGCAAAGACATTGGCGGATTGTGATGTAGCAACGGAGATCAATCCGGGTCTGTACTATCGTTATCCTGTAAAGGAAATGTGCCCAAGCAGCAGATTTCTGGATGTACTGGTCCAGCACAATGTGAAGTTCACAACGTCTTCTGATTCTCATTTCCCTAATGACATCGGCATTTTTTCAGACGATATCAAACAATTGCTGATGGATCGGAACGTAATGGAAGTAGCCACCTTCGAGAAACGGAAAAGGAAGATGCAGTCTTTTCATCGCTGATCTGCTGCTGCCAGGCTGATTGCCGATACGGAGCAGCGAGTACTCTATAACTGGAAGTGATTTTTTTGTACAGAGACATTATTGAAGAGGCTAATCAGATTGTTAATGAGAGAATAAAGGACAAAAAAGTAGTAGATATGTTTAAAAATTGCTTTGGCGACACTCTCTCCAAAACGGTCAAGCATTTGGAGGATGGTTCTGTCTACCTGATAACCGGGGACATCCCGGCAATGTGGCTGCGGGACTCCGCCTTGCAGTTACGGCCCTATCTGCTTTTTTTAGGAAAGAGCCAAGCGCTCGATTCTTTGGTGGCAGGTGTCATACAACGGCAAATTGATTTTATTTTGAAAGATCCCTATGCGAATGCATTTAATGAACAGGATAACGGCAATCGCTGGGATGATGATGTGCCCCTGCAGCATCCCGGCATTTGGGAACAGAAATATGAAATAGATTCTTTATGCTTTCCGTTTCAGCTCGCTTATCAATACTGGAAATACACGGGGGATACCCGCATCTTTACGGAAGACTTTAAAAAAGCTTCTTTGGCGGTTATGGATTTATGGAAAACAGAACAAGACCATGCAAATTCCGATTACCGTTTCTATCGGCCGGAGACGGGAGAACTGAGTCACGGAGGAAAGGGCACCCCTGTGGGGTATACAGGGATGACCTGGTCCGGTTTCCGGCCAAGTGATGATGCCTGTAACTATCACTACTTAATCCCAAGCAACTTATTCGCGGTCAGAGTTTTAGAAATCCTGTCGGAAATATTGGGAGAGATCTATTCTGACCAGCGAACAAAACAATCAGCACTGGACTTATCGCTGGAAATCCGGTCGGGAGTCGAACATTTTGGGGTCGTTTCTACGGAAAGCGGCCAGAAGTTCCTGGCATATGAAACAGATGGTCTCGGAAATTATGAACTGATGGATGATAGCAATATGCCCAGTCTGCTTTCTTTGCCCTTGCTGACGGATATGACAAATGAGGATCCGCTCTACATTGTCACACGTCATTTTGTATTAAGCAAAGACAACCCTTACTTTTTTGAAGGCGCATACGCAAAAGGGGTTGGAAGCCCTCATACCCCTTCGAACCATGTCTGGCCGATTGCCATAGCCGTTGAAGGGCTTACCACTGACAGCCAAAAAGAGAAATGGGAGAAGATCCAACTGATCTGCACAAATGACGCTGATACGATGCAATCCCATGAATCCTTTGACTGTGACAATCCGTTCTCGTTTACTAGAGAATGGTTCTCTTGGTCGAATGCAATGTTCTGTGAATTGGTTCTCGATTATTGCGGATACCGCCTGGAATATAAATAAAGGCTTCTAAAGGAATGACAGTGATATGAAGGTTTTACCAATTTGCATTAATCGCTTTTTACCACGTTAATTGGTGACAAAAAAAGTTAGTAGTCGCTTTGTAAACGGTATCACCCGGAAGGTAGAATTTATATAGAGATAAAACCTGATTTCAAAAAAAGAGCAATGGGGGAACAGTTATGAGGAAAAACAAAAGCTTTCTCAGTTTGGTCAGTGCTTTACTAGTTGTCATGCTTCTTTTGGCAGGTTGCGGCGGTTCATCAACCAATGGGAAGAAAAATTCCGATGACGGAAAAGTTTCGTTGACGATTCAATATTATATCGGAGCCATTAGTAAAGGATCGATTGAAGCCGCGAAAAAGGCATTTCCTGATTATGATTTGAAATTTGTCGAGCTTCCAGCGGATGACAACTATGATGTTAAGCTGAAAACCGCTTTAAACTCAAAATCAGCACCGGACATTGCAACGATTAACAGCAATATCCAAGACTTTCTGCCCTACGCGAATAAATTTGTAAACTTGCTTGATCATGGTGCAGGGGAAATCAAGGACGACTTTGTTCCTTGGAAATTAGAGTCGGCCATGACTCCAGATAAAAAGACGTTAATTGCCATGCCGCTTGATATTGGACCGACTGCGCTCTTCTACCGTGTAGACTTATTTGAAGAAGCAGGCCTGCCTACAGATCCGGAAGAGGTTTCAGCAAAAATTTCAACGAGTGAAGAATACTTGGCAGCGGCTAAACAAATGAAAGAAAAATTGGACAAGCCGATGTTCAGAGCGGCCGTTGACATTCTAGCAGAGGAATACAATAAGCTGGATGCCGGGATGTATAACGAAGACGGAAAGCTGATCCTGGCTGATGGCCAGTTGAAGGATGCTTGGGATTACGTTGTAACAGCAATTGAGAACGGCTACACACTTGGATCCAAGTCAAATACGGTTGATGGCGTTAACGCGATGAATCAAGGGTTGTTCGGATCCTATATTGGCGCCTCTTGGGGTGTAATGGATGTCAAGGATGCAGCCGAATCTGCCGGAAAATGGCGGATTGCAAAAGCACCAGGCGGCTACTCGAACCAAGGAGGATCGTATTTGGCGGTTTTAGGCAATACAGCACATCCTGAAGAAGCTTCCAAAGTAGCGATCTTTTTAACGAATAAAGACAGCCAAATCCTTAACTTGAAAGAAAATAGCTTATTCCCATCATTGCATACCGTTTACGATATGCCAGAAATGGAAGCTAAGGATGACTTCTTTGGCGGACAGGAAATCAACGAGTATTTCATTGATGCAGCGGAAAAAATCCCTTATGTCTATAGAGATTCACGCGACACAAGTGCTTTCAGTTATTTTGAAAATGAGATCAGCCTAGTCGAGTACCAGGGTAAAGACCCTGAAAAGGCCTGGGCGGATGCAGTGAAAAAAGCAGAAGGTCTCTAAAGGGAGGATTTGAGATTAGGTGATGTATATCCCTAATCTCAATCTTTTTACTCGAGATTTTTTTCCATTATTATCATTCACGTGAAGAGGTGAAAATACGTTGTCTACTCAAACGGAAGCAGCCAAAACGACGATCAGTGATAAAAATAAATATCGTAGAATAATTGATCTTTTGACCCCCTATGTATTCATTTCGCCGTTTTACATTCTGTTTCTGACCTTTGGGCTATTCCCGATTATTTTCTCGGGAGTTCTGGCCTTTAGTAAGTGGGATGGAATTGGTGAAATTCAGTTTACCGGATTGGAAAACTTCCAAAGGCTGCTGAGCGATGTTGACTTTTGGCTGTCGATTAAAAACACATTGATCATTTGGGGAGTCCAGACGATTCCGATGCTGGTATTCTCTCTGGCATTTGCATTTTTAATCAACTTGAAAATCATCAAACACAAGGAAACGGTCAAAACGATTTATTTCTTGCCATATGTAACGTCAGTTGTTGCTGTTACAATATTGTTCGGTTTGATTTTCTCAAGCCAGTCGGGGTTGATCAATGCCCTGCTGTCATGGATGGGGAAAGAGCCGATTGCCTTTATCGATAGCCCATTCTGGGTGAGAATTGTCATCGCACTGATCGGTTTTTGGCAATACTTTGGCTACAATATGATCATTTATTATAGTGGTCTGCAGAAAATTCCGTATGACTACTATGAAGCGGCAATTATTGATGGAGCTTCAAAATTCAAGATCTTCACAGCGATCACGGTTCCACTATTGAAGCCGATTATCTTATTTACAGTGTTAATGTCGACGATCGGCGGTCTTCAAGTTTTTGCGGAAGCACAAGTTCTGGTGCCGAATAACGCAACGGCTGAAGGCGGCTCCTTGACGATTGTTTACTATATTTACAATACTGCTTTCATCCAGAACCGTTATGGGTATGGTTCGGCTATCACTTGGGGGTTAGTTGGCATCATCCTTATTATCTCCTTGATTAACTGGTATTTAACGACTTACAGAATAAAGGGTGAGAATGATTGATGAAAAAATTAACCTTATCCAATATATTAGTCAAATTCGTATTGTTCATCGGCGCGATTATCTCGATTTTTCCATTCTATTGGATGATTGTGATGGCGAGCCGGACGAATGCCGAAATCTTTTCTGTCCCTCCGTTTTTTACAGTCGGAGGAAACCTGTTAGCGAATGCAAAAGTCGTCATTACGGAAACGAACTTCTTCCAAGCATTCGGAAATACCGTATTTTATGCGGTCGTTTCAACAGTGCTCATTCTGTTCTTTGATTCATTGGCGGGCTATACATTCGCAAAGCTGAAATTCAAAGGGAAAAACATCTTGTTCATTATGCTGCTGGCCACAATGATGATACCTGGACAGATCAATATTATTCCACAGTTTATTATGATGGATAAAATCGGCTGGGTCGGATCGTATAATGCCTTGATCATCCCCGGTATGGCGAACGCTTTCGGTATCTTTTGGGTCAAGCAATATTGTGAAAGTGCCATTCCTGACAGTTTGATAGAAGCGGCGAAAATTGATGGATGCAGTGTGTTTGGAACGTATTGGAGGATCGGCTTGCCAATATTGCGTCCGGCTCTTTCGTTTCTGGCAATCTATTCATTTATCGGAGCCTGGAATGACTATACATGGCCGTTGATCATTTTGAATGACGAAACAAAGTATGTATTGTCTCTTGCCCTGACGCGCCTGCAAGGGTTGTATTTTACAGATTATCCATTGGTCATTGCAGGAACTTTATTGACAACATTGCCGGTCGTCATCATCTTCATCTTCTTCAGCAGACAGTTAATGGCCGGAATAACAGATGGAGCTGTGAAAGAGTAAGAGAACTTTGAGAGGAGAGGTAGATTGATGGATACATTTTATTCTTGGCTGGATCAACTGATGGATGTCGTGATTGTCAGTATATTGGTGCTGACATTCTCCCTGCCTCTCTTCACCATCATTCCGTCATTCGCTGCCGGAATCAAGGTATTCCAGTTGAAGGCTGAAGGAAGGGCTGACAGCATTTTTCTCCTCTTCTTTCAGTCTTTTAAAAAAGGGTTCCTCAAAGGTTCTCTTGCTCAGCTGGTTCTGGTGGTTTTTTATAGTATCGGCTTAGTCAACTTTGATATTGCACAAAATAGCGGCCCTGTGATCGGACTTGCTGTTTTTACTTTAACTGCATTCTTCCTCTTTGTCCTAACGTTGACTGTGATGAATTGGATGTTTGTACTGCAAGATAAAGATGTGCCGATCAAGACTGTTTTAAGAGAAAGCATGCTATTAAGTTTCATTAAGCTGCCTCAAATGCTCCTTTTATTGGTTGCCTATGGGCTGCTCGCAGCAATTACGGTGTTTTTCCCTTATTTGCTTATTTTAACATTGGGATTGATCGTGAAGACCCATTACAAAACATGCAGCAAAACATGGAAAACGATTTCGTTGGCCCCTGTAAATATATAAGTGCGCATAACGTTGTTTTTCCCTGCTGTTACTCACTCCTGGAGGTGGAATCATGTTCTATACGATTGAAAAATTGAAAAGCCGGGTTGAAGAGCTTAATCAATACCGCTATATAGAAAGAAATGCGATACAAAATTGGTATCACAAAGAAGATGAAACGAAAGCTTTGAAATATCCTCCTGCCAAAGATAAATCATGGGAGGCATTTGAACAGGGGGTCACTTGGTCTGGCCGAGATTACTATATTTGGCTGACGACCGAACTTGCTGTTCCGGATAAGAAGAATGAAGATCTCGTTTTGCTGTTCGATTTTGGAAAGACAGACGGAGGGACGAATTCCGGTTTTGAATCGTTGCTATTCATTAACGGTGTACCTTATCAAGGCGTAGATGGAAACCATCGGGAAGTATTTTTGAACAAAGAGTTTTATGGCCAGACCATTTCTTTAAGTTTGAAGCTGTGGTCTGGATTAGAAGGCGGCGGTGCGCCGAAGATCAGCAGGCATCATTTTAAATATAGTGACATCGCAGTACTGGACCCCACTGTAGATGATCTCTATTTTACGAGCAAAATGGTATTGGAAACAGCGGAAATCCTTCATGAGAAGGATCCGAATAAATATATTTTGGAAAAAGCATTGGAAAAGACATTTTACGAGTTGGACTGGGCCAATCCGGGAAGCTCATCGTTCTATGAATCCTGTGCAAAAGCGAATAACGTCTTGCAAGTTGAAATGGAAAAGATGGAGAAACACACTCCGGTAACAGTGACAGCGATCGGTCATACTCATATTGACGTTGCCTGGTTATGGAGATTGAAGCATACGAGAGAAAAAGCCGCACGGTCTTTTTCAACCGTTTTAAGGCTGATGGAGCGCTATCCGGATTATTATTTCCTGCAATCCCAGCCGCAATTGTATGCCTATATAAAAAAGGATTATCCGGAAATTTACGAGCAGATCAAGCAAAAGATTGTCGATGGAAAGTGGGAAATTGACGGCGGCATGTGGCTGGAAGCCGATTGCAATATACCATCCGGTGAATCGATAGTCCGCCAATTGCTGCATGGAACCCAGTTTATGCAAAGTGAGTTCGGAAAGAAGCCGAATTTCCTCTGGCTGCCTGATGTGTTCGGTTATTCTTGGGCATTGCCGCAAATTCTGACCAAGTCCAACCTGAAAACATTCATGACAACGAAAATCAGCTGGAATCAATACAATCGCATACCTCATGACACATTTTGGTGGAAAGGGATCGATGGAAGCAAAATACTCACCCACATGATTACGACGCCTGAGCCTGAGGATTATGACACCGATTCGTTTCATTACACATATAACGGCGTGCTTGAGCCAAAAACCGTAAAAGGCATATATGATGACTATACGGACAAAAACATTAACTCTGATTTATTGCTCGCTTACGGACATGGAGATGGCGGTGGCGGCGTAAACCGTGAAATGCTCGAACAAAGACGCCGGTTGGACAAGATTCCAGGGCTTCCCCATGTTAAGACCGGGTCTGCCAAAGAATACTTTGACCACCTGAATGACACGGTAAAGAATACTGATGAATATGTCCATACTTGGGACGGCGAGCTTTACCTTGAGTATCACAGGGGAACTTACACGTCTCAAGCATTTGTTAAAAGGCTGAACCGTAAGCTGGAAATTGCGCTTCGTGAGGCTGAGTTTTTGCGACTTTGGGCTGCAAAAGAAAAAGGCGGACACACCTATCCGGCGGAGGAGCTTCGTGAGGGCTGGGAAATCGTCTTGAGAAATCAATTCCATGATATTATTCCGGGTTCCTCCATTCATGAAGTATATGAGGATGCGAAAGAAGAATATGGACAAGCAGTGGAGTTAGTGAAGAAAGTGAAAGACACGTTTGGCGAAGAGGAATTGGTCAAGAGCCCCTTGACCTGGACTGTTTTTAACAGCGCCAGCTGGAATCGAAGCGATTTTACCTTTATCCAGGAAGCTGAACAAGGGTTGCATTTTGTTGATGCTGACGGGGAGAAGCTGCCTTCTGTCAAACTGGCGGACGGTTATCTTGTCTACGTAAATGTCGTTCCAAGTCTAGGATTTAAAGTAATCCGGGGGATGAGAGACGAAGCTGACAAAAATACGAATGAAATTTTCAAAGTCGCAGGGGACACTGTGGAAACACCATTTTATACAATCCAATGGAATACAGAAGGCCAATTGGTCAGCATCTTTGATAAAGAGGCAGAGAAAGAAGTATTGGCAGGCAAAGGTAATGCATTCCAACTGTTCGAAGACAAGCCGATGAACTTTGATGCCTGGGATATCGATATTTATTATCAGCAAAAGATGAAAGAAATTCCCGCTTCGTCCATCAAAGTAAAAGCAGTGAATCACTTAGCTGCAGAAATTGAGTTTACGTACGAGTTTGGTGATTCTTCTATCACTCAAGACATGATCCTATACTCGACAACGCGACGGATCGATTTTAAAACGAAAGTGAATTGGAAAGAATGCCAGCAATTGTTGAAGGTTGCCTTTCCAGTCACCATCCGTTCCACAGAAGCAACATATGATATCCAATTCGGCAACGTGAAGCGCCCGACGCATTGGAACACCAGCTGGGATTATGCCCGCTTTGAATCGGTTGGGCATCAGTGGGCCGACTTATCGGAATATCAATACGGTGTGAGCCTCTTAAATGAGTCGAAATACGGATATGATATCCGGGATAACGTCATGAGGCTGACGTTGTTAAAAGGCGCAGTTTTTCCGGATCCGGCTGCCGATATCGGCATGCACGAGTTTACGTATAGCTTGTACCCGCATCAGGGGGATTTTGTACAAGCGGAAACCGTCCAGGCAGCTTGGGCTCTAAACAACCCATTTGAGGTATACGAAGGAGCAGTAGACTTTAAACTGAATCAGTTCATCGAGTTTACGGGCAATCCGTATATTTTTGTAGATGCGATCAAGAAAGCGGAGGAAGGCAGCGGCGTGATTGTCCGGTTCCATGATTACTCTGGCGGAACTCAAAAGGTGTCATTGAAACCTGCATTTCCATTTGAAACCTGGATGGAAACAGACTTAATGGAAAATCCGATTGAAGAAGAAAAACGCTCGGATGTCATTGAGTTGAACGTCAAGCCTTATGAAATCAAGACCATACTGTTAAAGTGAAACCTTTGAAGAAGAGTGGGGGATCGGTCGTTCATTGTGTGAACCCCCCTTCTTTTTTCATAGTTGTAATTCCTCTCTGATATCAAGTAATTAATCCAACACTTTTAAACGCCAAAAAATGTCATAAGCAGTATGGTGAAGAAGTGATATTTTTAATAAGTTTATATCGGGGGCGCATCCTATGATCAGATTGAAGCAAAGAGAACTTAGAATGCTGGAGTTCCTACTTGATCAAGACCGGTTCATCACATACAAAGAAATATCTGATCAGCTCGATTTAACAGAAAGACAAGTCAGATATGACTTGAATAATGTTGAGAAATACCTTTTTAAAAAGAATCTGGATATTATCCGGAAGAACCACAAACGCGGCATCATGATTATCGAGAAGGCAGAACTGCAAGAGCAGTTGAAGTTTTTTAAGCAATATACGACTCCTCATGAGTATAAGTATTCAAAAAAGGAAATACAGAGCTTCATATTATTAAAACTGTTGATTTCTGATGAGGCGGTTCCGGTCTCGACTTTCGAAAATACTTTATTTGTCTCGAGGACCACCGTCTTGAATAATCTATCGGAAATTAAGACGGACTTGCTTCTGGAAGAACTGCAGTTGATCCATCACAAAAGAATCGGCTACGAAGTGTCTGGTTCAAAGTATAAGAAATATCTTCTGTTCACAAAAGTACTTATGGATTTGATCAACATTCGGGAATTATATAGTTTCTTAATCGATAATGAGAAGGTTTTTTCAAAGGAAGCCGAACTCGTCTTTTTTAATCTGGTAGATATCGATCAGCTTCATCAGGCATTGGTCGAATGCCAAAAAATCGAACGCTATATCGGGAAGGTTTTGGATGACCGGACATTTCTACTTTTGCTGACGGTCGTGATGAAGATCCTGGATGGGAACAAAACATGGGATATCAATGAGAGGTTAACAAAAGGAGGAAATTATTCGGAACAAGAGTCCCTTCTCTTTAATATTATCGGAAAAGTGAATGGGGGAATTGCCGCCCCTGTTGGCCAAATCAAAGAATTCTTACGGAAGATACTAAATGAAGTTGGCAATTTGTATCATGTGGACTTTGCCGCAAATGAATCGTTTGTTTCGCAGTTGGAGGCCCATCTGCAAGCAATGGCTCAGCGGGTCCATCAATCCATTCATGTGAAAAACCCAATCTTTCATGAGTTCGTTTCAGAGTATAAAGAATTGTTCCTGGCCACAAAAGAGGCATGCAGTGTCGCTGAAAGCATATTGGATATAAAAGTTGGCGATCAAGAAGTCTCTTTTATTGCGATTTACTTAGCTTCAGAGATTCGGAGGCAGGAAAATCAAAAGGTTAAAAAAGCAAGGGTATTAATTGTCTGTGTCGAAGGCTTGGCCATTTCACAAATGATCATGACTCAGATCAAAAAGATATTTGAGTATGAAGAAGTGAAAACAATGCCTGTGCGTGAATTTAAGGTAGAGCACTTGGAGAAGTATGACTTCGTTATTACGACAATCGATATTCCGGACATTCAGTCTCCCAAAATATTACGGATCAATAACTATCTGCAGAAGAAGGATCTAGAGTTTCTGGGCAAAAAACTCAGCCTGAAACTCATGGCTAATGAAAAGAAAGAAATTGATAAGTTCAACATGATCATGCAAACGATCCGTGAAAATACGAGCGGTATTACCAATTTAAGCAAGCTGGAATTGGATTTAATCAATATCCTGACGAAGGATGACATGAATGCTCCGAAAAGGAATATTCCCAAAATCCATTTCTCGCGCGAATACATTACGAATGACAGAGACGTGCCCCAGAACAGGTGGGATTTGGCCGTCAAAGTTGGAACAAAGGGCCTGATCGAAAAAGGTCATATCATCCAGCAATATGAAGATAAAATCATATCGAATTTGCGCAAGTTCGGTCCATATATGGTCATTGCTCCGGGTGTCATGATTGCCCATGCCGGCATGGAGGATGGAGTAATCGAGGATTCGATGTGGATGACAATTCTCCCGAATGGTATCCGGTTAAAGGACCGCTATGAGAAGCCCGTTAAGCTTATTTTCACGCTTGCATTTAAATCAAAAAACACCAATCTCCTTGTGGAAAACATTGCGAAATTGGCCCTCGATGACGAGAGGATAAAGGAAATTGTGGACTTGCGCTCACATAGTGAGATTTACGACCTGGTAACGACAACTATCTATAACTAAGAAGGTGGTCCTATGGGAACTGAACAAATATCGTTTGAAATCATTGCAAAAGCAGGGGATGCATTCTCTAAACTTGTAAAGGCTCTTGATTATCTGAGAAACAGCCAGGAAGAAAAGTTCCATGAACTCGTAAAAGAGTCCGAAAAGCTGATGAACGAGGCTCATAATTTGCAAACCCAGCTTATCGTAAATGAGGCCGGCGGTGAGAAAAATGAATTTTCGGTCTTGCTGATCCATGCGCAGGACACGCTGATGAATACGATTTTAATGTCGACCATTGTGAAAGAAATGGCACTGATGTTCAATACGTTAAAGAAAGGAATGACGGCAAAATGACAAACGACCGACTGAATATCCTATTATTATGCAATCTCGGAGCTTCCACAGGAATCCTAGTGTCGAAGATGAGGGAGATTGTCAGCAATAGTGAAAAGCTAAAAGGCAAGGAAATGAAAATTGAGGCACGTCCGGCGGGAGAAGTGGACGAGTATATAAATGATTTTGATGTCCTCCTTCTCGGACCGCAAATTGGCCACCGTTTCGATGAGTTGAAGGAAATCGCTGACGCCCATCAAAAGCCGATTGCTATCATCGACACGAAAGACTACGGCACTTTAAATGGCGGAAATATTGTTAAGCAAGCGATTTTGATGAGTGTTAAACGGTAATGTAAGGAGCTTACAGCCATGAGTCTATTTTTCAGTAATCTGGAAAAGCGGTTAACAGGTATTCAAAAGAAAATCGCTCCGCTTGCCACGAAATTGGAGCAAAATAAATACCTGGCTTCCATTAAAAGCGGGATAAAGGACCTGACCTTTATCCTTCTGGTCGGCTCCTTCTTTCTTATTTTCCATATCCTTCTCCAGTACATGCAAAATAAAACAGGATGGTTTGAGGGGACTTCATTTAATTTCTTTCATCTGCCTGTACAGCTTACATTCGGGATGCTCTCTTTATACACAGCCCTCTCTGTTGCGTACAGGCACGCAAAGAAAATCAATGCTCCGCTAATTCCATCTGTGTTCGCAAGCATGTTCACCGTTTCGATTGCTGTAGGCGGCATATCCGCGGATGGGATCAATATCGAAAGCTTCAGCTCAAACGGTTTGCTCATTGCCCTTCTTGTCACGTTACTGACGGTTGAATGGTTGAATCGATTTGTTTCGATCAATATCCGAGAAAAAGTAAAGGCGATTCCTGAGGGAAGTGTCCTTACTTTTCAAATCGTAACACCGATTGCTTTGCTGTCGATCGTTTTGTATATGGTCAACTATGTGGTGATGAGGTTTACTGAGCAGGCCACTCTCGTACAGTGGTTCTATTCAAAATTGTTTTGGGGTATTGATTCAATCGATACGCCGGTGATGGTTTTTATCATTGTTTTTCTGGAAATGCTTTTCTGGTTTGTCGGCATCAATGGATACGCAGTTTTGGCGGGATTTGTCCTTCCTTTTGCTACGTACTATTTAGGGGAGAATGTATCCGCTGTTTTGTCCGGGAGCCAGCCTGAATATATTTTTACGCCGAATTTCTGGGATTATTTTGCAAGTCTATCGGGTTCCGGATTGGTTGGAGCTCTCGTGATTTTGGCTTTGTTCAGTAAAGTGCAAAGTATCCGTAGTGTAGGAAAAGTTGCATTTATCCCCAGCATCTTTTCCATTTCCGAACCGATTCTTTATGGATTGCCGATTACTTTTAATATTTATTTGTTTATCCCATTCGTGATTGGTACACCAATTTTAGCAACACTTCAATGGTTTGTTTTTAAGTGGGGCTTTGTCAATGTACCTGTCGTTCACATGGCAGACGCTCCTACACCGATAGCCCAAGTTCTTTCGACAATGGATTGGCGGGCCATCATTCTCGTCATGGGTGTCTATATAGCAGCGATTCTGATGTATTATCCTTTTTTCAAGCTATATGAGAAAAGTATTCTTAGCGAAGAACAGAACAAAGATGATAAATATGATGAGCTGGATCTAGATTTTTAAGCAGGAGGTCAAGAGAATGAAGAAGATTACTGTTCAAGGGACGAATAACAAACAACCAATTTCTCTCGAATGTTCAAATATCGTACTGGGATCCGGAGACTTTTTGCGCTTGGATAATATGGAGTTTGCTGCCCCTGTACTGGATGAATATATTCGGTTAGGCGGGAATACGTTCGACACTGCCAGACATTACCGTCATAGCGAAAAAGCCCTCGGTGCCTGGATGGAAAAGCGCGGCAATCGGGACCAAGTGAATATTTTGACGAAAGGGTGCCACCCTGTCAGGGAAAATCCGAATCAGCCCCGCGTAACACCTGAAGTGATCGAGGAAGATCTCCTCACGAGCCTTGAGTACTTAAAGACAGATCATGTTGAAATGTATGCTCTTCATCGGGACGATCCGACCAAACCTGTTGGCCCGATCATGGAAGCACTCCATCAGCATGTGGAAGCAGGACGTATATATGCAATCGGCCTATCAAACTGGGAAATTGACCGGATCATAGAGGCCGATCAATATGCGAAGGACAATGGCTTAACCCGTCTAAGCTTCACCAGCCCGAATTTAAGCCTGGCCAAGCCATTGAAACCAAGATGGGAAAATTGTGTTTCTGCAAATGAAGAGATGATCCGCTGGCATGCTGAAACGGGAACGCCGCTATTCTCTTGGTCCAGTCAGGCAGGAGGTTTTTTCTCAGGCCGATTTGCTCCTGATTATCTGGAAGATGAAGAAATGGCAGAAGTATATTATTGCGAGGAAAACTGGGAGAGACTTCGCCGGGCTCGGGTGCTGGCTGAAGAAAAAGGTGTAAGCCCGATTCAGATCTCTTTGGCTTACGTGTTGAATCAAAGTTTTCCTGCAGCAGCCATTATCGGTTCGGAGAATAAAGAGGAATTGGTTTCCTCGTTATCGGGAGCGAACATTAAGCTGTCCCTTGAAGAAATGAATTGGCTGGATGTAAAAGAGGCGAACAGGTCATGACGAACTTCAAAAGCAAGATTGCAGCGCAAATGTATTCTGTCAGAAAAGAGTTCGAACAGGATTGTGAAGGAACGTTGAAAAGGTTAAAAGATATCGGCTTTGAAGCAATCCAACTGGATGGAATGCGAGGTAATGATCCTTTGCATGTTGCCGAGCTGATAAAAAAATATGACTTTAAAATAGCAGGAATGCATATTAAACACGATCGCTTTTTACACGATCTAGACGGCATCGTGGAAGAGGCATATTTATTTGGCTGTAAAACGATTTTTGATAAGTATATTGATGATGAGCAGCAGCATGAGCAGGGATATCGGCAAACAAAGGATGCTCTATTGGAAGCTGCACGAAAATTGAGCGCGCTTGGATTCAGAGTGGGCCTCCATAATCCGGAATATGATTATAACAACAAGGTGGACGGGCGAAAGGTAATGGATTATATCACGGATCCATGCAATGGAATTTGTGTTTATCCGGAGCCGGACACCTATTGGATGAGGATTGCCGGTGAGGATCCGGTTGAATCGTTTAAGAAATACAGCGGCAGAGCCCCTGTTGTCCACTTGAAGGACTATCGGTCCGGCTTTGAAAGCACCGATATGGAGAATAACCTGGCCGAGGTCGGAACCGGTGAAATCGATATGAAGGCCATCATTCAGTGGGGAGAAGAAAATGGCGTGGAATACTATTGTATTGAACAGGATTACTCGAGAATCGGGATTTTTGAAAGCTTGAAAGTAGGATTTGATTATGTAAGCAGTGTGGGCAATGGGCTGAATACATGAAGGAATTATTAGGGTTGATGGGAAGGGCAGTCAGGTGGTAAAACATCTGGTTCCCGACGTATCAGCCCCTTTTTTTTCTTTAAAAACTTTGTGGGTTTGTTAAATCCGAGAGTCAATCTGGAAAAGTTCCGTCCATACTCGCTATAATACGGTCAGGGATGGTGATCAGGATGATTCGAATTTTAGCAGTAGATGACGATTTACATATGGTGAATTTTGTGGCTGGCGAGCTGCGCCAAGCGGGATATGAGGTAGTGCAGGCGACATCAGGAGAGATAGCTCTTTCCTTGCTTGAGTCGGAATCGGTTGATTTGGCGATAGTCGATATCATGATGCCCGGCATGGACGGGTTTGAACTGACGAAGATGCTGCGAGAGGATTATGATTTGCCGGTCATCTTGCTTACGGCCCGGCATCATATCGAGGACAAGGAACGAGGCTTTTTGGCAGGGTCAGATGATTATATGGTAAAGCCGTTTGAGGCGAAAGAATTGCTTTTCCGAGTGAAAGCCATTTTGCGCCGTTATAATCATCCGAAGGACGATCTTCTCTCCATCGGGTCGCTGATCATCGACCGCAAGAGCTATGAAATCCGGTCGGAAAAAGGGACACTGCTCATCCCGCTGAAGGAATTTGAGTTATTGTCGCTGCTGGCATCAAGACCGCAGCAGGTATTGAGCAGGGATATCATAATCGAGCAAGTCTGGGGAATAGATTTCCTGGGGGACGAGCAAACGGTCAATGTTCATATTAAACGGCTGCGGGGACGCCTGGAACGGTTTGCCCCCGATGTTCAGATTGTCACGGTTCGGGGTGTAGGATATAAAATCGAGGCCGTCTCATGAGCCTCTATGTAAAATTCATCTGGTTCACATTCATTACGATGCTCATTAGCAGCCTAATTGCCTTTTTTGCGATGAATTCCTACTATCATCAGTATTTAAAAGGAAAAAACAACGATAAAAACATGAAAATCGCCCAATCGGTGGCAGATTATATAAAAGAAACGCCTTCATCTGAGGAGGAGAAAACATTTGGCCTGCTCGGCGATGCAGGGTACCAGCTTTATATTACTAATGGCCAGGAAACCTTCACGTACGGCGGCAAATATCGGGACGTGACCATTGATGATGCAAGCATCCAGCGAGTGCTGAACGGTCAAGTCTACAACGGTATCCGCGATTTTCCGAAGGAGACATTTGTAACTGGTTTTTTTGCGAATGAGCTGAAAAATACAGTCGGGGTACCGATTGAATTCGATGGAAAGAAATATGCGCTTTTTTTGCGGCCGAATATTGAGCTGCTGTTTAAAGAGCTGCACTTGCTATTTGGGGGACTGGCGGTCGGCATCATCTTATTAAGTTTCATTGGTATGCTGCTTGTTGCCCGCTTACTGATTCAGCCGATTATGAAATTGACCGAAGCAACAGAAAAGATGGCTGTTGAAGCATTTGACGTGCCGCTGTCGATTGACCGGAAAGACGAAATCGGACGCTTAGCCGACCAATTTTTACAAATGCGCACCCGGATTGAACAGTCCATTCTCAAACAGAAGGAATTCGTCCACAATGTTTCCCATGATATTCAGTCACCGCTCCATACCATTCAAAGCTATCTTGCTCTGCTGCAAAAAGAGGGGCTTGGAGAGGAAGAGAAAAAAGAATACTCGGCGATCATTCAAGAGGAGACATCACGTATTTCACTTTTGACCAACCAACTGCTGACTCTGGCTTCATTCGATGCGGATGCACTCGATCCGGATGAAATAGTGGTCGTCGACCAGCAGCTAGGAGACGCCCTTACCCATCTTCGTTATGCATTCGACGAAAAAGAGCTCGGCATTTCGGTTCACCTGAAGCAGGCAAATGTCAGGGGCAATGCGGTCCTGCTGCAGACAGTCTGGGAAAATCTGCTTTCGAATGCAATCAAATATAGCGAGCCCGGCGGATCAATCGAAGTCCGCATGTCTGACTCCGCTCAAACGCTGACGGTAGAAATTTGCGATGAGGGAATCGGGATGTCCTCTGCAGAAGCTGCCCATGCTTTTGATCGTTTTTACAGGGCAGACCAGGCACGGTCACGCTCAATCAAGGGATCGGGCCTCGGTCTTTCAATCGTAAAGGAAATCATCGACCTGCATATGGGGGAGATTGATATTTCAAGCGCACCAGGAGAAGGAACGACCATCAAAGTGAGGCTTCCATTGATGTAGAGCTGCTTTCCTGGCGATGAAACGGTTTGTTCATCTTCCGTTCATGTTCGTAATATATTCTATTGGTACGAACATTAAATTGGGGGAAGATGAAATGGAACAACAATCGATTTGGAGCAAGAGGCTGATTCGCACGGCAGCGGTTTTTGGTTTGGTTGGTGCTGGACTGGGGGCTCATATGGCCGGTTCGGGCGGTTATCAATTTCGGCCGATTCACGCCCATATTCTCGTTGTCGGCTGGCTTTCCCTGTTCGCTTGGGGTGTTTATCATTTCCCGGCAGAAAACTCCCTCTTCAATCGCATGAAGGGCGCAGCCCAGCGATAAGGGGGAGATGAATGCCGGTTGGGGGTGGTCAAAATGTTCTGTCAATGATACAATAAGAACATACATTCCCTGGAGGTGAAACGAGATGCTCGTCCATAAGGCGTACAAGTTCCGTCTCTACCCCACGAAAGCCCAGGAAGTCCTCATCGCCAAAACCATCGGCTGCTGCCGCTTCGTCTTCAACCGTTTCCTCCATCAATGGAACCTTACATACAAAGAGACCGGCAGGGGATTGACCTATGCCGCCTGCTCCGCTGAACTGACCCAACTGAAGAAGGAATTGACCTGGCTGAAGGAGGCCGACAGCATCGCCCTGCAGTCCTCCCTGAAAAACCTGGCGGACGCCTTTGCCCGGTTCTTCGAAGGGCAGAATGAGCCGCCCCGCTTCAAAACCAAACGGAACACCGTCCAATCCTACACCACCAAAGCGACAAATGGAAACATCGCCCTCCTCGGCAACAGGATCAAGCTGCCGAAGCTTGGAAAGGTCCGGTTCGCCAACAGCCGGGAAGTCGAAGGACGGATCCTCTCCGCCACCGTCAGGCGAAATCCGAGCGGGCGCTACTTCGTCTCCATCCTTGCCGAAACGGAAATCAAGGCATGGCCCAAGACCGGCCGCTCCGTCGGTGTCGACCTTGGCCTGCACGATTTCGCTGTCCTGTCGGATGGGACAAGATTCGGCAACCCGTGCTGGTTCCGCAAGCTGGAGAAAAAACTGGCCAGGGCGCAGCGTATCCTTGCCAGGCGCCGGGAAGCCGCCCTGAAGCGGAACTGCAGGCTGACCGAAGCGAAGAACTACCAGAAGCAGAAGCGGGAAGTCGCCCGCATCCATGAAAAAATCACGAACGCCAGGATCGATTACCTGCAGAAACTCTCCTCCGAGCTCATCAAAAAACACGATGTCATCGGAGTGGAGGACCTGCAAGTGGCCGGCATGCAGAAGAACCGCAGGCTGGCGAAGTCGATCGGCGACGCATCCTGGTCCGCCTTCCGGACCATGCTGGAATACAAGGCGAAATGGTATGGCAAGGAAGTCATCCCGGTCTCCAGGACCTTTCCGAGCTCCCAGCTCTGTTCCCGCTGCGGGTACCGGAACGGGAATACAAGGAACCTCAGCCTGCGTGGTTGGGACTGCCCCTCCTGCGGCACCCGCCACGACCGGGATGTGAACGCGGGACGGAACCTTGAAAAGGAAGCCATTCGGCTTCGAACCGCAGGGACTGCGGGGATCGCCTAATCAACTAGGGGCCGCTGGGCTCCTGTACTTAGGAATCTCCCGCTTCAAACCGCCCGCCAGGGCGTTAAGCGGTGAGTAGTTCAATACCGGGTCTTCACAATCAGGGCAAAGAAGCTCGCCGCACTCCATGTCAATACTGCACTCATCGGCAGTATCGGCTTGACTGTTGGCATGTGGCTGGAGTTTGTAAAGCCTTTTTCACTGCCTGATATCGTTACATTGCTCATTTATATTATTGGCGGGTCGATCTTGCTGCTCGGCTTTGCTTTCTTTCTGCTTACCACGTTCTTCATCGATAGCGCGAAAAAAGAATAGACGCAACAAAAAGGCAGCGGGCAGAATCCGCTGCCTTTTCTAATCAAACGATTGATTAGTTGCTTTTTCTTGATTGAAAAGAGCCGTTCATCTTCCGTTCATCTAGGTCGGCTAACATAGAGGCATCAAGCAAAACGGAGGAATCCACATGAATATGGCATGGAAAGAAATGAAAAAGAATAAAGCGAGATTTTTGATATTGGGTTCTATTGTATTTCTTGTCAGCTTTTTAACGTTTATCATTTCCGGCCTGGCGAATGGGCTTTCAAGGGATAACGCGGCCCTCATCCAAGATTTGCCGGCAGGTCATTTTTATATGAACAAGGAAGCAGAAGAAACCTATAATTTGTCGAGGGTCGATCTGGCTGTCCAAGAAAAGGCATTGGATAAATATCCGGATTCTGCAGCACTATCGATCCAGATGGGTTTTTTGAATGACAAAGAGGACAAGCAGCGTAGCGTTGCATTCGTCACCTCGACGGATTCGAAATGGTTCAAGCAAGTGAAAGAAGGGGAGGTCCTGCTGGACAGCTCATTGGAAGGTACAGGTATAAAAGTGGGGGACAAGCTGACAAATAACCAGTTTAGCGGCGAGTTCACAGTAAAAGGATTTGTCGACCATGCTAAATTCAGCCATGCCCCTGTTGCGTATATCAATATGGAGAACTATAAAGAAATGTACCGAGTAAATGAAATGCAAATGCTGTTTATATCAGACAAGGAGGATGCGCAGACCATCAGTGGACTGGAGCCATTTACAAAAAAACAATTTCTTAATACACTCCCTAGCTATAACGCCGAGCAATTGTCGCTTACGATGATCGTCTGGTTCTTAGTTGTGATCAGCGGCATGCTGTTCGCCATTTTCTTTTACATGATGAACGTCCAGAAGATTGGTCTATACGGCATCTTAAAAGCGATTGGCGTTAAAACGAGCGCCCTGTTTAAAATGATGTGGACGCAGATGATTTTAATCACGATCCTCGCACTTAGTCTATCGATTGCTCTCAGCCAACTGTTCAATCTTGTCGCACCTGAGGGAATGCCGTTCAGCTTGACCATCCAAACGACGATCCTGCTTTCAGTTGTATTCTTGGTGATTGGATTTATCGGTGCCACCCTATCGGGCATTCAAATAAAAAAGGTCGAACCGCTGCAGGCGATTCAGCAAGGAGAGATGTAAGATGGCAATGTTTGCGATAGAAGAGGTCAAGAAAACATTTACCAATGGGGAAGTATCTGAAGAAATCTTAAAAGGAGTTAATCTGTCCCTGAAAAAAGGGGAGATCATCGCTTTAGTCGGTCCCTCAGGATCAGGAAAAAGTACACTTCTCACCATCGCAGCAGGCCTTCAACCGGCAACGAGCGGTCACGTCTTTTTCGACGGAAAAGATATGACCGGGATGAGCCAGGAGAAAATCCGTGAAATCCGGGCGAGCGAGTTCGGCTTCGTCTTCCAATCCGCCCATCTTGTCCCTTTTCTCACCGTCGAAGAACAGCTGAAGCTGATGCTGGATGTAGCGGGGACCGGCATGAGCAAACGGGCACAGCAAAAAGAAATCGATGAAATCTTAAAGCTGGTGGAGATGGATCATCGGAAGGATGCCTATCCATCTTCTTTGTCAGGCGGCGAGCGGCAGAGAGTGGCGATTGCGAGGGCAATCATTCATAAGCCAAAACTTCTCTTTGCCGATGAACCGACTGCCAGTCTCGACTCTAAAAGATCCAAAGATGTCATGCTCCTTATGCAAAAGCTCACAAAAACATTGGATATTACGACACTGATGGTGACCCATGATGAGGAAATGCTGGACTACGTAGACCAGGTAATTACGATGAAGGACGGGTTGGTGCTGCATTGAAAAAAAGACGGCGAGGCTAAAAAAGGTATCAGAGGATCTAAAACTTCAGGTGGAGTCCTTTTCGATGATCAAAACGAAACCTGGCAAAGTTGCCGCTCGTATACTAATTAGACAAGTTTTTGGAAACAAGAGGAGGCAGCACAGTTGGAAAAATGGGAGTACAAAACATTGAGCTTTAAAACCAGCGGATTTCTCGGCGGCAAAATTGGTGGGGAGAAAATGGAGGATGAGCTTAATGCATACGGACAGGATGGCTGGGAGCTTGTTTCCTGCTTTGATACAAGTTTCGGGCAAGGAACATCAAGAGATGTGATAGCGATCATGAAAAAGAGAAGGCCCTAAGCCGCTACAACCTTCAAATAAGGAAAAAGTGAAATAGAGCGTGCTCAAATTCACTTTTTCCTTTTTTCTAGCAGCAAACTGGTTGTACTTCAATTATTTGCTGACGATAGATAAATCTCGTATTTCCATCTGAGGGAATCATTCGTTCAAATTCAGTTGTTCCCATTTCCCATTTACCAGGAATTTCAGCTTGTTTCCTTCTTTCGCTTCATTGCATGAGGGAGGAATGGGCAGTCCTCATTTAGAAGAAATGGTTATTCTACAATTTTAAACTGATACGTCGCACTCGGATATGGTATTTCCTGACCGTTCTTTGTTGTCATAGTGCTTGTAACAACAATATCGGAGCTATCCTTCTCCGGATCATTTGCTTTGAAATTCAACCGTAAGTTCGGCCCGTTTGTTACAACGGTGTCTGAAGTTTTCTTTTCGACGGTCAAATGGATTTCTCCATCGGTGCGTTTTTCCGAAAGCAAGAGATCATCCATCAGCGTTTCTGCAGAAATAAAATCAGCCTTTTTGGAGTCGTACTTGATTTGAATTTCTTGCCTGACCGTATTTTGGTCGACACCAGTCAGCGTATAGACGATGTTGAACTGTTTATTTGTTGGGACTTCAGGTTTTCCGGTAAGCATAACTCCAGCTTCTTTGGCATACTTCTCAGTCCGTTCATCCACGATAATCCCATCCCAATTCAGGCCATAAGCAAAATTGTAAATATTGCCTTCTGAATCGATATGTGAATCCATATCATGTGATAGGTCCTCATACTGCCATTCAACAGTTTTCATATTAGCGGGGATTTGCATAGGCAGTAAGCCGGATGGCTCGACAGTCCCTGAAACAATATCAAGGATTGCCTGCTGTTGTACGTTGAAGGTAACTAGCAAACCGTCCACTTGGTTTTCAAACTCCTTGACAATGGTAGGGACTGCCATATTCAGTGCGACAATCACTGGCTTCTTGCCCATCACTTTCCTTGTTTCCAACACTAGATCCAGAGTATCTTCTTTATTGCTCGCTGATACCGTTTTTCCTTTATAGCTCCTGTTAGTGAAGTCCTCGAGAGGATCCCCGCCAGCCACACTCTCCTGCCGGGCAAATTCAGCAGTATAATCTTCATATTGTAGGCTGATTGGGAAGTAACCGTTCCCTCCGGCTTCTCTATCCTCGGCATTATAACCTGTTCCTGTTTTCGGGCTTTCTATTAGGACTAAGGAGAAATCGGCTTCTGCAGGGTTATCAGTAACCGCATAATATCTTTTAACTACGTCGAGATTCATGGAGTAGGAGCCATCCGCCTTTTTAGGGATGTACACCTTTTTATCTTTATGAACTGGCAAACTGCTTTCTCTGTTTTTTACCATGACAATGGATTTTTGCTGAGCTCTATAACCAGCCTCCATGAATTCGGCATTCCCGACCGTATCGATTGTCTGGCCGATATCCAAGTATGGGTTTTCCATCAGGCCCAATCTGAAGATGTTTGTCAGCAAACGGACAGCGGATTGTTCAAATCGCTCTCTCATAAACTTTTCGCCATGCTCTACAACACCCATACGATAAGCTTCAATTACAGGCGCCTTATCGTTAGCACCGCCGAATTGGTCGACCCCTGCCATCAACGCTTTGTAACGTCTTTCGGCTACCGTCAGGTGTTCCACTCCCCAAGGAGAGCGCCCGATTTGGTTGAAGTTCTCACTTTGATCATTTGTGACTCCCCAATCGGTGGTAATGACCCCGTCATATTGCTGCCCGTTGCGAAGCATATCGGTAATAATCGTCTTGCTGAATGCGTTTCCAACATTTTCATTTCTACTATCATCCTGATTATAGGAAATCGTGTAGTAAGGCATGACAGCAGAGGCCCTTTTCGTACTGCCTTCCAAGTCAAATGCACCGTTAATAAAAGGGACCATATGTTCATGCAAATTATTCCCTGGGTAGACGGCATATTTTCCATAAGGATAGTGGGCATCACGGCCAGCCTCCCCGGCTCCGCCTCCCGGCCAATGTTTCACCATCGCATTTACACTGTCATATCCCCATCCGTCGGCTATCTCTGCTTCGCCTTCTGATGTCTGGAAACCATCTACATAGGTGCGAGCCATATCGGCAGCTACCTGAGCATCTTCTCCAAAGGAACCATTGAACCGGTACCAGCGAGGGTCGCCGGGCATGTCTATTTGCGGCGAAAGTGCAGTACCGATGCCGAGTGCCCTGTATTCCTTTTGGGCTATTTTTCCGAATTCCAACACAAGATTAGGGTCAAAGGTCGCTGCCATGCCAAGAGAGTTCGGCCACATGGAGATTTTTCCTCCGGCGCCTGCATTAAACTCTGCATCGGCGATTGTTCCGTGCCGAGGGTCTGAACTTGTATTGATCGGTATGCCAAGACCGAGGCTTTCAACGAATGCTTGTGCATTATTATTCCATTTTGCAGCGACTTCAGGAGAGAACACATTCGTAATCAGGATATGCCTTACTTCATCATCTTTTAAGAATTTAAGCTGTGTATCTGTAGGCTGATCGCTATCTTCATTCCCGAGAGACTGATGCGAGCTGTAAAGCATTAATCCTGCTATTTGCTCAACTGACATTTTGGAAGCCAAATCTTTGGCGCGCTGCTCTACAGGCAGTCGCCAATCTTCATAAGGATCCAATCTCCCATTTTTATTCAGGTCTTTGAACTTACCACCATCTACTGTAAGGATATTGACTCCGGATAGAGAGGAGTACCCTAAAGTGGGCCCTTCCGCATTTTTCACTAAACGAAGGGAATCTGATTCGACTGTTGACTTTTCGGATGCGACTGCGTTACTATTTACCGCTGGGATAATGAGAGAAAGTGCCAACACCGTTGCAAAAAATCTTTTCCTTTTTCTTGCCATAAAATCATTCCCCCTACTTTTTATTTGTGAGAGATCTCGGTGCGGAACTAGTACACCCCCTTTTTTGCTAGTTATATTAATTATAGGTTAACTTTTGTAAGCATTCTCTGGATTAAATTGTGAATGTTCTGTACTTTTTTATCCTACTGCCCGTTGAAAAGGTAAGTGTGAGAGAAGCCCGGAGAGAGAGGTATGTTTTAAGCAAGCAGGCTGAGAAAAAGCGAACAATTTTCACGTACCACTTACTAGTTGATTCGGTATAAAGGATCAGGTCATTAAAATTTCAGAAGGTATCCACCTGCTATTTCCAGTTATGCTAAAATCAAGAGAAGGTTGGTAGTAGAAAGGTTGATTCGTTCTATGCGTAGATTCGTATTTATCCTCATAAGCGCGGGCTTCGTGTTTCTCCTGTATTCAATCATTGTTTCTGGAAGCAAAGTATTAAACGCAAGCTGGGATCCGCCTGAATACCCAGAAAAGCTTGGCGAAAAGCATCGGCTTGTTTTGATTACGCAAGAGCTGGAAACGCCATTTTGGGATAAAGTGGCGAAGGGGGCCATCGCCCAGGCGAAGAGCGAATCAGCCAGCCTCGAGGTCTGGGGGAGTTATGGAAACAACCAAGAAGACTTCCTGAAAAAAATTGAAATCGCTATCTATTCTCAAGTCGATGGAATTATCGTGCAGGGCTTGGATACAGATGAATTTAAAGCGCTGACAAAAATAAAGGCTGCGTCATATGGGATTCCGATTATTACAGTGGCCAATGATGTTCCGATGGGGGAAAGTCTTCGAAAATCCTATGTAGGGTCTGACCAGTTTTTGGCTGGAAAGATGATCGGTGATCAGTTGGTTGCCGATATGGGGAGCGAAGGGGAAGTGGCAATCATGATCGACATCCAGCATCAGTATTTTCAGGAGCAAAGATTAGCGGGGATCAAGGAAGCACTAGCGGAATATCCCAATTTGCAAATATATGAGATCGAGACACCAGAGGCAAGAGAGCAGGTCATCGCCATGACAAAGGAAGTGCTGAACCGGTATCCGGAAGTTGATGCGTTCATTGCCATCAATGCGGATATTTTGGCTTCAATGATTCAAGAGATCGAAAGCAGGGCGCAACTCGAGCCATTTTATATATATTCCTTTGATGATGATTATGAATCAAAATCGCTGCTCGAGCTTGGGAAGATCGATGGAATTATCGAACAATCCCCGGAAGAAATGGGGAAGATCAGTGTAAAGCAGATGCTGGCCTGGCTAAACAACGAAAGTGTGCCTCTTGACTTGAACGGTTATCAAACAGATATCCGGATTGTAAAGGCGTTGGATAAAAAATGAACAGCATTCAGAAAAAAATATTGGTCCTCGTTATCACTGTCTTATTTATCATGGCGGCGATCTGGGTTTCCCTAACGTACTATAATCAAAAAATGCAAAATCAATATAATGAAATATTGGAACGTTACTTGGTCATGAATGAAGTGACTGCTGAAAGCCAACGGATTGTTGCTGCACTCAACAATTATATTATCAATCCATCAAAAGCAAATTTAGAAGAGCTGAATCGGAATAAGGTGAAGGTAGAGAGTATAAAAAGAGAAGTTTCAAAGTTCAGGAATAGTGATAATGACTTTGCCCTGACCAACTATGAGAATTTGATTGACAGTCTGGCCGAGACAACGAATCAATCCGTTCTTGCAAGGACCGAGCAGCAGCCTGAAGACTATTTAAGCGCCTTTACTGAGGCCAGCCGGATTTCAAAGTACATATCCGAGATGACGTTGATTCTGATTGATACAGAGCTGAAAACGTATGACAGATTCTACCGGAGTATGATTGACCGATCCGAAAGCCTGACAGTGCTTGGCCTCTGGCTTTTGCTATTTATTACCCTCCTGCTGTTAGTATCCGCCACCTGGTTTTCCAAGAAAATTACGCGGCCGATCAACAAACTGACACAGGCGGCACATGAATTATCGCTCGGTAGGTTTGACTTGAAAATTGAAGTCGATTCTAATGATGAAATTTCATTTCTAGCCAAAATGTTTGATAAGATGCGGATCAATATTAATAACTATTTGTCTGAGATCAAACAAAAGGCCCAGCTGGAAAACGAGCTGCAGCAGAGCAAGCTGCTTTTGCAGGAGAGCCAGCTTCGAAGCCTCCAAAGCCAGATCAATCCTCACTTTCTGTATAACACACTTGATATTTTATCGAAAAAGGCCTATTTGGAAGGATCCGAAGAAACAAGCGATCTTTTAGTAAGTGTAGCAGGACTTTTGCGCTATAATCTTAATAAGTTGGAAAATTCAGCCTCTCTTTTTGAAGAAGTACAAGTACTAAAGCAGTATATGGATATTCAAAAAGCAAGGTTTATGGACCGCCTGCAATTTCATACGGAAATCGATCCTTCCTGTTTGGATGTAAACATTCCGCGGCTGACGCTGCAGCCAATTGTGGAAAACGCCGTCATCCATGCGATAGAGCCTAATGAAAATGGCGGCACAATCGGATTTTATGTAATAGATGGAACCGACCATGTACGAATTGAAATGGAGGACAATGGTCCGGGCATGACAGAGGAAAAAATAGAACAGATTCTCCAAGTGAATCAGCAAAAGGGAGAGGGCCATTTTACCGGAATTGGCATCAATAATGTCGTAAAAAGACTGAATTTATTTTACAATTGCGACGATGTATTTTCGATTGAAAGCAAATATGGAAGCGGTACGAAGGTGATTTTGAAAATCCCAAAAAGGGGGACAGAAGACAATGAAGCGGCTTCTGATCGTTGACGATGAACAGATTGTAAGGAGTGGCCTCCGGGCAATTTTGTCAAAAAATATTCCTGGTCTTGTAATTGAAGAAGCGAGAAATGGCAATGAAGCTGTGGAGTTGAATGCGTTGTTCAACCCGGATCTGGTTTTGATGGATATCAAAATGCCGGGGATGAGCGGCCTCGAAGCAGTCGAGGGAATGCTGGAGAAAAACCCGATAACCAAATTCATTATGATCACAGCGTATGCTGAATTTGAATATGCAAAGTCAGCGATGAAGCTTGGAGTGAAGGATTACCTGCTCAAGCCAAGCAAAGCAAGTGAAGTTGTCCAGACTGTACAAAAGGTGATCGGTCAAATCGATGAGGAGAGAAAATCCAGACAGGAGAGTGCACAACAGCAGCAGAACTTTAAAAAGGTAATGACCATTGTGGAGACGGATATCGTCACGCAGTTATTGTTCGACCATGTCCATGAAATTCACATGGACGAGTTGGTTGACATGCTGGGCACTCCGAAGACGAATGAGCATTTCGTTATGAGTATTTTACTGCCGAAAGGGTCCGAGCGTTTGTATGGGGACATAAAAAGGAGAGTACGGACAACAGGAAGTGTGTGGGTAGGCGCTTTGTACGGCCGCCAGATTCCTATCATCGTCTTCCGTGAACATGGCCAGTCTTACCGCTCCCAGGCGATCATGCTGGCAAGGAGTGTTTTATCTTTGGCGAGTATGGAAGAGAAGCCGGGATGGTTTATCGGAATCGGTAATGAGTGCAGCTCTTTGGACAGCATCAGGACATCTTACCAGGAGTCCCTTATTGCCACGAAGGACACCTCCCTTCCGGTCAAGTACCGTTTTTATGCTGATATACCTGCAACGAATGTAAAATATGATGTGAAAAAATTAGAAAATAGATTGTTTGATCAAATTAGGAATGGCCAATGGCAGGAAATATCAAGCAACGTCTCTCAGCTGATTGATTTCTCGGAAAAAGAAGGGGCCAGTCTGATTGAATCCCAGCAGCGGGTTTTGGAGCTGCTCTGGATTGCTTCCCGGGTGTTAAATGAATTGGGGGTTGAGCCTGAAACTCCGCTGTTTTCAATCCAACTGCAGGATTTTAAACAGCTGCGGACGGAAACAAACAAGTTGCTGAACAAGATGTGGAAATCCTTTAATGAACGCCATAAAGGGATTGAAGGGGATGTCATTCAGCAGATAAAGCAATACATTACAGAAAACTCCCATGAAGAAATCTCTTTGGAATGGATTGCCCAAAAATTCAAACTGAGCCCGATCTATATCAGCAAGCTGTTCAAAGAGCAGCTGGGAATCAATTATATTGCGTTTCTGACGGAGTGCCGGCTGGAAAAAGCAAAGAAATTAATGCTGGATCCCGAGAAAAGCTTAAAGGAGATTACGTTTGATATCGGCTACCAGGACCCTAATTATTTCAGCAGAGTGTTTAAAAAGATGTATGGCTCTTCTCCGACGGAGTATAGGAAAACATTGTTGGGGGCCAAAGCATAATAAACAAAGCTAGGGGGAGAGAGGATGAAGCCTGCAAGAGAATATGCTTTACTGGTTTTCATCATCCTTTTGACTTGTATCTTATCTGGATGCGAACAGATGGAAGCCCAATCAGGACAAACATCGGAGCGTGGTTTATCTGCCGGTGAAAAAACCCGTGAACTTCCGGTGCAAGAGGAAGAAAAAATCACGATCGGTTTTGCCATGGATACGCTAGCGGAAGAAAGATGGGAAAGAGACCGGGAGCTTTTTAGAAAAGCAGCAGAAGAAATGGGAGCCGAAGTGAAAATCCTTGCCTCCAGAGGGGATGATGCCCTGCAAATATTACAGGCGGAAAAGCTGATCAATGAAGGTATTGATGTGTTGGTCATTGTTCCGCATAATGCAGAGTCGACCGCGATGATCGTGAAAAAAGCACACGCGGAAGGGATTAAGGTCCTCTCCTATGATCGTTTGGTACGAAATTCCGAAATTGATTTCTATGTCTCTTACGATAATGTAATGGTGGGAGAACTTCAGGCAAAGGCCATCACGAAACTCGTCCCCAAAGGCAATTACGTTTATATAGGCGGGGCTGAAACGGACTATAACGCTCATTTATTAAAAAAAGGGGTCTTCAATATTCTCAAGCCCATTATTGACAGAGGGGAAATTAAAATTGTTTACGACCAGTGGACAAAGGATTGGATTCCCGAATATGCAAACGCCAATATGAAAGAGGCTTTAACAGCCAATCATGATCGGATTGATGCTGTCATTTCTGCGAATGATGCAACAGCCGGGCAAGTAATACGGGCTATGGAGGAGTATGGGCTTTCAGGAAAAATACCGGTTGCAGGACAGGATGCCGATTTAGCAGCTGCACAGCGGATTGTTGGGGATACTCAGACGATGACCATCTATAAACCTTTGAGTGCGCTTACAGAAAAGGCTGCAGAGCTGGCCATCAAGCTTGCAAGAGGGGAAAAGGTAGAAGGAGAGACAATGATCCATAACGGTAAATGGGAAGTCCCTTCCATACTTCTATCCCCAATAGCCGTTGATAAAAATAATATAAATGAGACGATCATCAAGGACGGATTCCATTCTGAACAAGATGTATACAGCAGCGAGAAGAAATAGTTCTTTGCCCGCGGGTTTCCCGCGGGCATTAGTTATGTCAAAAATGAAAATCCTGCTCTTACCTCGCTTGAAACAAGTATGACGCCTGCCTTCCTCTAAAAAGAATCCTGCTATCCCATCCCGTTTCCTTCTACCCTTCCTGGGATGGCTAACCTTTAAAGAAACAAAGGAATCGAATATTAAAAAAATACAGATGATAGTAAAAAAATACTACAAGTAAGCGCTTTATCGATGGTGTAGAGCTGATATATTGAAGTTGCAGAAAAATAATGAAGAGGGAAAGGGGTTTCAATATGAAGAGGTTTAAAGCAATTTCCATTTTTCTCGTTGTGATGCTGATGGCATTCGTGGCAACAGGTTGCAGCAGCGACAGTTCTGGAGGGAAAAGTGAAGGCGGCGGAAAAAAATCCGGCGGCAAAGTCAACGTAGGGATCGTTTTGCCGACAAAGGATGAACCGAGATGGGTGCAGGATGAAACTCGTTTCAAGGATGCGTTAAAAGACTCAGATTACACGACAGAAATTTTGTTCAGCCAAGGTTCCTCAGCTAAAGAGAAAGAGAACGTGGAAACGCTGGTGAGCAAGGGAATTGATGTTTTGATTATCGCTCCGCATGATGGAGCAGCAGCAGGTGCAGCGGTGGAATCGGCGAAAAAGGATGGTGTAACGGTCATTGCTTATGACCGACTGATTACCGACACAGATGCAGTCGACTATTATGTGACATTTGACAGTGTTGCTGTTGGAGCGGCACAAGGCCAATACTTGATCGATCATGCAGGTGACGGTAAAGATATTCCCCTTTACTTGTATGCTGGGGCAGCGTCAGACAATAATGCATTTTTGTTTTTTGAAGGATCATGGAAAGTCCTCCAGCCCAAAATTGCTGATGGCACTTTCGTTATTGCCAATTCAAGCGCGGCAGATGGTTTGAAGGATAAAGCGGAGCTTTCACGTGATGAACTGGGCAAAGTGCTTGGACAAGTGACGACAAACTGGGATCCAAATGAAGCAAAGAACAAAGCACAGACACACTTGACGGCCGCCAGCGCCGACTTGAAAGGCGATGTGGCCATTCTTGCGCCAAATGACGGAACATCCCGCTCCATTGCAGATGTTTTCGGTTCTGACCCGGATGTTTCCAACTACACCATTACCGGCCAAGATGCGGAGAAGGCTTCTATTCAATACGTAATCGACGGCAAACAATCAATGACTGTGTTTAAGGATGTCCGTACTCTTGTAAAAGACGCAATTGGAATGGCAGTGGATGTTCTGGATGGAAAAAAACCTGAAACAACCGGCTCGTATGACAACGGTGCTGCTGAAATACCGGCAAAGCAAACGGATGTCATTGTTGTCGATCAAGACAATGTAAAGGCTGAACTCATTGACTCCGGCTATTACGAAGAAAGCGAGTTTAGCGGACTATAGGATCACTTTGGGGATAGGGATAGATGAAAGTCTATCCCTATCCCTTACAGTAGTAGCCGGTATTGGTGAGGAGGAATAAGAGTGAGCGAATATATTCTGGAAATGAGAGACATCACAAAGGAGTTTACAGGAGTCAAGGCGCTCAGCGACGTGAATTTCAAAGTGAAAAAAGGCGAAATCCACTGCCTTGTGGGAGAAAACGGGGCAGGGAAATCGACGCTTATGAAAATCCTCAGCGGCGTATATCCCTATGGAACCTATGAAGGGGATATCGTGTTCGGCGGAGAGGTCCAGCAATTTAACAAAATCAATGACAGTGTCGAGACAGGGATTGTCATCATCTATCAGGAGCTTGCTTTATTTCCGGATCTCTCTGTCTATGAAAATATATTTATCGGCAACGAGGTCAACCATGGCGGAGTACTGGATTTTAATAAAACGATTGTGGAATCTAAGAGACTGCTTGAAAAGGTAAACCTGAGGGTGAACCCGGAAACATTGATCAAAGACTTGGGAGTCGGAAAGCAGCAGCTGATTGAAATAGCGAAAGCACTAAGCAAAGATGTGAAGCTGCTGATTTTGGATGAACCGACCGCAGCCCTGAACGAAGACGACAGTGAAAATTTGCTAGATCTTCTCCGCGAGCTTAAAAAGCAAGGCATCACATGTATCATGATCTCCCACAAGCTGAAAGAGGTCATCTCCATTGCAGATAAAGCAACTGTTATCCGGGATGGAAAAACGATTTGTACGCTTGACGGTGCAAAAGGCGAGATTACCGAAGGCGCAATCATTAAAAATATGGTCGGGCGTGAAATTGAGGATATATATCCAAAACGTGAGAACAAGGTTTTTGGGGAGAAGGTTTTGGAGTTGTCGAATTGGACTGCATATGATCCCCAAGCAGGACGGTACGTATCCAAAGGCATCAATCTCTATGTCAGGAAAGGTGAAATTATTGGGATAGCCGGATTAATGGGGTCAGGCCGGACCGAACTGGCTCTCGGTATTTTCGGCAACTCCAAGTCTTACAAGCTCCAAGGAGATCTATTCGTTGAGGGGCAGCCCGTCCAGTTCAAGCATACAAGTCAGGCAATCAAGGCTGGAATAGCATATGTTACAGAAGATAGGAAAGGGGACGGCCTGTTTTTGCTGCAGGATATCAAGGACAATATTTCCGCGGCCAATTTGAACAGCATCTCCCCCAATGGCGTTATTAATGTCAATGAGGAGATCAATGTAGCGGAGCATTATAAAAGTTCCCTAGGCATCAAAGCTTCATCGCTGCAGCAGCTGGTCGGCAATTTAAGCGGCGGCAATCAGCAAAAAGTATCCTTGGGCAAATGGTTGTTCGTCAATCCGAAATTGCTGATCTTGGATGAACCGACGAGGGGAATTGATGTCGGCGCCAAATTTGAAATTTATTCAGTCATGAATGAACTGATAGAGCAAGGAATGAGCATTATCATGATTTCATCAGAACTTGGCGAGGTGCTGGGGATGAGTGACCGCATCTATGTGATGGCTGAAGGAGAAATCAAAGGTGAGCTGTCAGCGGAGGATGCTGACCAAGAAAAAATCATGGAGCTTGCTACGCAATAGGGGGAAGAAAGATGAAATTGCTGAATGAAGCAAAGCACTTAATTAAAACGAATATCCGGGATTATGGGATGTACATCGCTTTGATCGTCATCATGGTGACATTTTCAATTTTGACGGATGGCCTGTTTATGTCGTCCAGAAATATTAGCAACTTGCTGGATTCCGCCGGTTATATTGCTGTATTGGCGGTAGGGGTCATGCTCGTTATTGTAATCAGGCATATTGACTTGTCGATCGGTTTCTTGGCAGGATTTTTGGGTGCAGTTGCAGCCATATTGCTGATGCATGTCGGATGGCCGGTCTATGTCGTTATCCCTATCATTTTGATCCTCGGTATTCTTGCTGGCTCGATTACAGGTTTTTTGGTCGCAAAAGTAGGCATTCCCGCTTTTGTTGCAACATTGGCCGGCTGGCTGATTTATCGCGGGGCGATACTGCTTGCGACAGAAAAGTCAGGTACGATCATTATCAACAATGATGCGTTCAATGCAATTGGCAATGGATATATTCCATCTCTGGCAACAATCAACGGTGTTCATCTGCTGTCTTTGATCATCGGGGCATTGGCGATCGTATTTTACATTTATAGTACAGTAGCAAATCGGAGAAAGAAGATCAAATACAACTTCGAGGTCGTCTCCAAAGAAATTTTTGCTGTCCAGCTGGTTTTTGTCTCGGCGATCATCGGTTACATTACTTGGGTCCTGGCTAGCTATAATGGATTGTCCTGGACAGTGATCATTATGCTGCTTGTAGTCATGATTTATCATTTTATTACAACGAAGACAGTGGTGGGACGACATATTTATGCGGTGGGAAGCAATCCGGAAGCCGCTCATTTAAGCGGAATAAGCGTAAGCAAAATTACATTCCTTGTATTTGGCTCAATGGGCATGCTCGCTGCACTTTCTGGTATTTTGTTTACATCCCGCTTGCAATCGGCGACGACGACCGCAGGTACATTGTTTGAGCTTGATGCGATAGCTGCAGCCTTTGTCGGCGGTGTTTCTGCGGCGGGCGGTGTCGGAAAGGTGACAGGAGCGGTCATCGGGGCCTTGGTAATGGCGACTTTGACAAACGGCATGAACCTGATGGGCGTGGGAATTGCCCCTCAGTATATCATCCGCGGCGGTGTTCTGGCCCTGGCTGTTATTTTCGACGTGTTCACCCGAAAGCAAAGGGCATAGGGGTATGTTTTACTGCAGGAAAGCCAGCTATATGCATAGTTGGCTTTTCTAATAACATGAGCTGCCTTTAGCAAGATGATTGATTAGGAGAGTGCCCTATGCAAAGCATATTGAAATGGAGAAACATCAGGATAGGCGGTAAATATGCCGTCGTTTTTTTGATTATCGCTTTTGCGTTTCTCGCTTCCATCTTTATTACCCATTCATTTTTGAACGATTCGAGAAAATACATGGATTCCACCATTCAAAAGAATGAAATGTCTGCACAAGCCAGTGATTTGGTCGCTCTTTATCATGAAAAGTATTTGCTTATCCCGGAATATATTATTCTTTCGAAGGATGATAAGTTAAACGATTACTTGGAACACAGTAAAGACTTCGTTGCGACCGCAAAAGCTTTAAAGCAAAACTTGCCAAAAAATCAGTTAAACACGTTTGATAAGATTATCGAAAATAATAATAAGCTGGATCAATATTTCTTCAGTACAGTTGTTCCGAATGTTCAGCAGATCAACGTAAATGAGTTTGAGGCTTTGCACCAGGAAACCAATAAGTTGAAGAATGAGACGATCGCTCTTGGGGAGCAACTGAAAGATTGGGCATCTGATTCCAGCAGAACGGCTCTCAACAGTACTCAGGAAGAATTGAAAATAGTGAATCTGGTGCTGCTTGTTTCAGCTATTGGCTCGATTCTCATATCCCTATTCTTCATCATCTTTATGAGCAGAAGCATTAAAAATCATCTCACCAACATTATCAATCAAAGTGAGGACATTGCGGCCGGTAAATTGAATGCAAATGACCTGCAATATGCTGGGAATGATGAAATAGGGCAACTGTCCAACTCTATCAACCATATGGGGCATAGCCTTCGGGAAATGATCGGTAATATATCAGAGCTATCGGCGGAGGTTGACCAGCAAAGCAGTCTGCTTTATAAAGCTTCTGAAACAGTAAGAAGCGGAAGTGAACAAGTAGCTGTTACGGTAGAACAACTAGCAGCTGGAACAGCTTCCCAATCCGAGAATTCAATCAACATTTCACGGAATACACAAGGCTTAGCTGATCAAATTTTAGCAGTGAATCAACATAGTCATGAACTGGTTGAGTTCTCCAGTGAGGTTCTCGAAGTTTCTACAAGCGGAAGCAAGCAGATGCAAGAGTCACTGGAGCAAATGAAACGGATCAATGGAATCTTCCAGAGCACCGTCGGCAACATCAAAACATTAGAGGGCAAAACACAATCTATTGCTCAAATTGTCAACGTCATCAAAACGATTGCGGATCAAACGAATCTTCTTGCTTTAAATGCCTCAATTGAAGCAGCAAGGGCTGGTGAAGCAGGTAAGGGATTTGCCGTTGTCGCCTCTGAGATCAGAAAATTGGCCGAAGAAGTGACACGCTCTATAGAAAACATCGCGTCCATTGCTTTCAGTATAAAAGAAGAAACGACAAGCATTGCAAGCGAGCTGACGGATGGCTATACAGAGGTAAACAAAGGTACGGAGCAAATCGAGTTGTCCAGCACGCAATTTATCGATATCAATAATAAGGTTGCTGAAATGTCGGGGAAAATCAGAAACGTTTCGGCGATCTTCACAGTTATCCAGAAGTCGAGTCAGGAAATCAATGAATCTATTGAGAATGTTGCTGCGACTTCAGAGGAAGCTGCAGCTGGTACTGAGGAGATTTCTGCTACTGTCCATGAGCAGAGTGAAGCAGTCAGCCATATTTCGAAAAGTGCCAAAGCGCTGACCGAAATGGTAGAGCGAATGAATGAAATGATCAGGAAGTTTCAACTCTAAGTTTTTCGAGGGGAGGGATAGAGGATGGGGAAGAAATATGGGACGGCAATTTTTCTGCTGGCGTTCTTGATTTTGACTGCGGGATGTACAGTCAGCACTACCGAACAGCCTGCTGCACGGATCCAAGACGTTAAGCTTACAACGGAGGAAGAAAAAGTGTATGTCGGGTTTGTTCTAGACACTTTAAAGGACGAACGCTGGTATAAGGATAAAGAATTGTTCGAAGCTCAAATCATCAATCAGGGTGGAAATGTAAAGACATTGGCTGCTAATGGACTGGACGATATTCAAATTAAACAGGCTGAATTGTTAATTGAAGAGGGAGTCGACGTACTCGTGGTCGTTCCCCATGATGCCGAAGTGTCAGCAGCCATTGTCGAGCTCGCTCATAAGGCAGGTATAAAGGTGCTATCTTATGACCGGCTGATCAAAAATGCCGATGTGGACTATTATATTTCTTTTGATAATGAAAAAGTCGGAGAAATACAAGCGACATCCATACTAAGTCAAGTATCCTCCGGTAACTTTGCCTATATCGGAGGCGCAGAAACGGATAATAACGCTATCCTTTTTCGGCAAGGAGCCATGAAAATACTGAAGCCTTATCTGGATAACGGAGAAATCAGCTTAGTGTATGATCAGTATACGGAAGAGTGGGAACCGACGGTAGCCGAAGCAAACATGCTAGAGGCACTGAAAACAACAGGCAACCAGATTCAAGCGGTGGTCGCTGCGAATGACGGCACTGCAGGCGGTGCCGTAAAAGCTCTATCAACAGCCGGCCTGGAGGGCAAAGTGCCGGTCACAGGACAAGACGCAGAACTGGCCGCTATCCGAAGAATCATGGATGGCACCCAAACGATGACCGTCTACAAACCGATCCAGGCACTGTCGACTCAAGCAGCGGATATGGCACTCAAAATCGGAAGCGGCGAAGAGGTTGAGACGGAACATGTAATAAACAATGGTAAAATTGATGTTCCTTCTGTCCTGCTGGAGCCGGTAGCCGTGACAAAGGACAATATCCGGGATACTGTCATCAAGGATGGGTATTTGGCTGAAGAAGAGGTATATAAGTAATTTGTCTTTTGGTCGCTCGCATGAATAATATGGACATGCATGCCGGGCGCAGAGCGAGTGTGCTGGGCGAACCTTCGAGCCGGGCAGATGTTTTGCCAGGCAGGCTGCTAGGAATGGTTCTTAAAAAATGTAATGGCCACGAAAAAGAAATGATCCTGGTATGCAAATAAGAGGAGCAGCATATTTGGGCTGCTCCTCCTTTCTTGAACCCTCAAGGAAACGGGTTAACCATCCAACCTAAGAAAAACATGACCATGGCGAAAAAGTAGATAAAGATACCTAAACCGAACCCCCAAAAGCCAAGGGGCCGGCTGTCTCTTTGAAAGAAGGCCAAAAACCCAAACACAATAGCGAGCATATTCCATGAAAAGATATTGTTTATAATCGGCAGTTCGTAGTTCAACAAAAGAAAAATATTGAGGAGTGCCAGGCCTGAAAGACCAATGATCACACTGAGCCAGCCGAGTGACAAGAAAACTTTTTGCTTTATCGTCCCCAGTTCCATAACTTCACCTCTCCTACTTTCATATAGCGTACCATCTCCAAATCTTTAAGCTTTTCAATTTCCGCTTTCGGTCCCGTTACGACGACGCCGTATGTCTTGAACCCGTTGTTCTGGAGATAGGCAATCCGCTCTGCCAAATCAAGATTCTTATGAGACGAAACCTTGACTGCAATCTCTTCATACGGCTCGATTTCTTTTAACATCTCCAGAAACGTTTGCTCATGCGAGGAAGAATCTCGGAACGGGGACCAATATGTCTGGTCCAGCTGTACTGGATAGCCGATTGGCGAAATCAGATCGCCGTCAGAGCTGACCATCTCTTTTTCAGTCCCGGTATAAATGGCGGCCCAAGTTACATCGACGTTTTTCATACTTTTCACCACTTCATCCACAGCATACAAGTCGTTTAGAGACATATATGCCTCGGCGACCGTTCCTTCCGGCAAGCCGGAGAGGGTTTTCCACTCTTTATCGCTGTTAAACTCCACAGTGTTTGCTGGATGTGCGAGCCATTGATTCGTTTGAGTCGGATTTTTTGGATAGACTTTCTCCAATTTTGAGTCAGACTCCGTTTTTACCAGTTTGTCCAGCAAGAAGGTTAAATCATAGTGTTTTGCTGGATAAACATCATCTCCAATTTGCTTGTACTGATCAAACCCGAGGGACATGGAAAACAAAGAAAACTCCATATCAAACTCCATTTCTTCCAAGGTTGTATTCGGCTCGGTAATGTACAGCGTCTTGCTGGCGGCGTCCATTAACGTGGTGGATTTTGTTCCGAATGCATAATACATAAAGGTGAGTACATAGCAGGTTGGAACAATGAGAAGGAGGACCGTCATGGTACTCAGTATCAGTTTCCACCTGGAAGATTTAATGGCCATTTTCAATTTTTTCGGTCCATAGGGCTCTTTTCGAATACTGGTTTCTTTCGCTTGCCGGATTAATTTATCGTATGGATCCATTACATCTTCTCCTCTTGTAAAATGTTCCGCAGCTTCTTTCTCCCCCGCGCCAAATGGCTTTTTAACGTATTTGTTTTGATGTTTAAAATATTTGCAGCCTGTTCATTTGTCCAATCGTGAACATCGCACAGTAGGATAGCTTGCTTTTCCGGGGGGTTGATCCGATCCAAATAACTCAGTAATTCCAAACAGGAATCCTTTTCAACAAGGATGGCTTCCGGCGTAGCGAGGTCAGGGTCATTGCAGGAAAACTCATCTGTCACTATGTCATGTTTTCGTTTCCGTGCCCAATCAATGAATGTGTTGTACCCCACCTTGAAAAGCCATGGCTTTAATTCTCTAATCTCCCCTGTAAGCAAGACGATGTGTGCCTTTGTAAAAGTTTCCTGAATCAAATCCTCAGTATCTGCGTGGCTGCGGGTTAAGGAATATAGATATCGGTATAAGTCATTAAAGTGCATTAAATAGATTTCCTCAAGGTCCATCGCTTCCCGCCTTTCATCCTATCCACGTATGAGTTTCTTAGAAAGTTGCATGTTTTTGTTTTTATTTTTTGAAATGCGGTTAAATTCTCTTTTCACCACCACAATCATAACCATAACATGGTTTCAGGTGGACATATCAGAATAAATTGATAACGGAATTTTTGCATGCTACGATAAATGAAAAAGAATCCTCTTATATGGTAGCTCGTTGGATATCCATCGAATTTTTGGCAAAGGAAAGCGAGGGACTGCCATGAAAAAAGGTATATGGGCGATTCTTTCGCTGGCAGTAATGGATCTGATTCTAGCCGTCATGCATCACTTTGGTTATTACTTTCTTTTTCTAAAACCAACAGGTTACTTAATCCCGCTAGTTATGAATATTTCGGTTCTGGCAGTGATTGGCTTTCGTTCAACCCGGCTTCATCGTGGCTGGTCGGTTGCTCTCATCCTTTTCAGCCTGCCGATCGTGCTTTTCTACAGCCTGTTGATATGGTTTGGGGAATACAGCTATGAAAGAATTCAATCTCCTTCCGGAAAACAGGCTCTTTTCATACAGTACCGGGATTTTACACTGGGGGAGACGACATATTCGTATACTTTTTATCAAACGAAGTACGGATTGATCGGCAGATTGCTGGACGATCAGTCCATCAGTTTAATTGTTCGAGCGGAGCGTGTGCCTGGCCAGGGAGCCGAAGAAGCATTGGGAATGGATCACGCTGATTGGCTGACGGATACCCTCGTCCGTTTTTCAACATGGAAAGGTATGAGAGACGTCTATTTGGCTCCTCATGCCTCCAAAGAGAAGAAAGCCGCTGACATCGAAGCGTTTATGGAGGAAGCGGCTAATGAAAAGAGAGGGAAGTCGATTGTCGTCTATGGAAACCGATTGGAAGTGGAGGTTGATCAAGCTTCCGGAGAGAGCTGGATAGAAGTGGACAGCCCGCAGGATAACGGACCGATTCCGAGACAGCAGTGTTCCCGGATGATCCGTGACGAGGAGCAGGGCTATTATATGCTTGAGGAATGCACACATAAATGGGAATATCCTTTGTATCCGTTATTGAAATGAGCAGGTGGAGGGAATCTGGATGAAAAAACAAGTTGGCTGGTGGTATATGCAATTGCTGTGTCTCGTTTTTCTGTTAGGTGCATGCTCCAAGGCTTCACCTGCCCAAATTTCCGAGGAAGAATCGCCCGCACAGGCAGCAAATCATGCAGCAATCGAGGACTCCTATACCCGATCCTTTCTCGTCTCTGATAAAGAAGTGGCTGTTGGGCATTATGAAATGCGCACTTGGACAGATGCCTATTCTCTTTGGATACCAGCCGCTGCAACGCTGGATGAGGTGTACTACCACAAGCGGCAGAAATCCTGGGAACAATTCCTTTATGACTGGATCGATGAAAAGGAGAATATTTCATACGGCATCTTCGGCCAGTTTGAGGATCGCCATGATGCAGAGGAAGCAGGCCTCCGCCAGTTGACGCGGCATATGAAATACGATGGGGATTATGAACGGACAGAGGATAACAAGCACGTCGATTATTTTGGCAGCATGATCACAGAGGTTGGGGAAGAAAAGATACCAGACTATTCCTATCTTGGCTTTATCAAGGACAAAGAGAGCAATAAGTCGCTGCGCCTCATCTACGGACACAACTGCAGTGACTGGACGACAAACTGCAAAGCCGATACAGACAGTATCCGGGGTCACTTTTGGAGAATTATGAAGTCTGTAAGATTTGAGAATTGAGGATCCACGAATAAGAAGACGTACCATCTCTCAGTCACATAGAGTTGTATGAAAACAAAATTCCTCCCCCAATGATTAGAGGAGGAATCTTCTGTTTTACTCGCGGCGGCCTCGTAATTTTTGCCGCTCTTCATATCCTTTATCTCGGATTTCTTCCCGATTTTCATAGCCTTTTGTCCGCAGTTCGTCACGGTAGTGATAAGCGGTTTTTCTTGCGTATTCCCTGAGCGCGTACCCGTTATCCCGAATCAGTCTCCGTATATCATACATATCCACTTCATATTTCTCAGCGACAGGCCCGGATAAGTCGAGCAAACGTCCTTCCTCAGCGTGGACGAGGGCAATCATTTCTCTTTCCGTTTCATACATCAAGTCCACTCTTTTGCCTTGTGAATCGTAGTTTTTGTTCACATTCTCTGACTGCCAAGCATACCACTCATTCAGGAGGCGGGATTTTTCCTTTCTGAAAAAATCAGCGAATTCCTGTTTGCTCCGGACGGTTGAGTATTTCCCTTTTCCTGCTTCTGCCACCTTTTTCAAAGCTTGCTGGCCTTCATTATCGACATCGAAGCCGATAATATTCACCATCGCCTTGATGTCAGATTCATTCAGTTTTTTCGCTGCGGCGACTGGATCACCGTCGCATGTCTCAACTCCATCACTAACGACATAGACAATGTTCTCGACATTTTCCCCTGACCGGCTGAGCAGATCATCATAAGCAGATTCAAGAGAAGCGCCGAGCGGAGTCCAGCCTGCAGGCGAGAATTGATCCAATGCTTTCATGAATTCGGTCTCATTGTACGGGCTGAATGGATAGACTTCCTCTGTGCTGCTGCAGGATAATTCTTTATCGGCATCGCTGCCCGTCCCTTTATGTCCGTATACCCGCAGTGATACATTCGTGTTCTCGGGCAGGCCCGATGCAAAGTCCTTTACTGCGTCCTTCGCTAGCTTCATCATCTGTTCTCCACCGATTTGAGCTGCCATACTGCCGCTCGCATCAAATAAAATCTGGACATTCAATTCTTTCCCTTCCGGCTGATTCATCTCTCCGGGCTCGGCACTCGCATCCTCATAGGAGGTATCCATCGAATTGAACGTTTCATAGAAGGGGCGGTAATCTTCAGCCATCAGGGCGAGCATGCGATAATAATACTCTTCGGCTGTCTTGCCTTCAGGAAATTGGTCAATCGCACTTTTTACCTTTTCCTCATCATAGTTATCTCCGCTGTATTTGCCGGGCTCCAACTGCACACGCTCTTCTGCTTCTTCAGTCTGATACTTGCTGTAATCGGTGTCATCGACAGGTTCCTTCGCATTTTCCTTTTCAGTATCTTTCTCGTTTGCTGCCGTTTGTTTCGGCTTATCCGCTATTACTGGGGCGGTCTCTTCTTTTTCGCCTCCGGAGCAGGCGCTGGCAAGTACTAGCACTGCAAAAGAAGCGAGCATCAGCCATCGTCTTTTCATGCTTATTCCTCCTTTGGAGCTCCCTAAATAATCGTATGAACAGTCTCACACTTATCGTAGCATAAGACTTACAGCGATTTTACGGGCGGCAGGCAGAGAGTGGAAAAATGAGACTTTTGTAATGTAAGACTCATGGCCCGTGAAGCTCTTCACCTTTTTTTTGCATCTGGGAGCATCATGCAAAAATACGGATTGCGGATATTCGCTCTGAGAATAGGGAAGAAAGATAGCACGAAAGCAATCGGATAAGAGGGTTATACATGATTAACTTTATTGGCGTTACACGAAAAAATGAATTGGAAACGGGGATCTCGATCAGCAGCATTGATTTTTCCCGTTATAAATGGTTCTGGGCCGATTTTGCCGATGCTTCAGAAAGTGAAATTGCACATCTTTCGGATACTTTTCAATTCCATCCGCTCGCAATTGAGGACTGCGTACACAGACTTCAACGGCCAAAGCTTGATTATTATGGAGACTATGCTTTTTATGTCGTCCATACGGTTAGAGAAGAAGAGATGGAGTTGATTGCAGAAGAAATCGACTTCTTCATCGGGGATCACTTCATTGTAAGTTTCCACCGTCAGCCATCACCTGAAGTTTCATCCGTATGGGAACGACTGGAGGAAGGGAATAACCTTAAGAAGTGGGATCCGTTCTATGTGTTTTATTCGATACTTGATAAAATCGTCGACAATTATTTTCCGATTATGTACAAAATTGAGGATGAGCTTGACGAAATTGAGGACAATACAAAAAACAAATCAATGAATACCTTGATGGAAGAGCTGTTTGACACCCGGTACGTGCTGATCAAATTGAGGCATACTGTAAACCCGATGCGCGACTTGCTGTACCGGATGCTTAACTCCCATCATCTCAAAGGTGTCAGGGACCGGAAAGAATACTTCGCAGATATACATGATCATTTGCTGAAATTATCCGAAATGGTGATGTCTACAAGGGAAATTACAGCTGATATCAGAGACAGCTATCTTTCCTTTAATTCGCATCAGACAAACAATGTGATGAAGGTCCTTACGATCATCACATCGATTTTCGCTCCGCTGACACTGATCGCCGGTATATATGGGATGAATTTTGATCATATGCCGGAACTTCACTGGAGATTCGGTTATGCTCTCTCCCTCGTTATAATGGCTGTCATTGGCGGGGCGATGGCTCTGTATTTTAAGCGGCGCGGCTGGTTCAAATAGCACTTCCTGCTCCCGCACTTTCGCCAAATCCTTGACAAACAAAATAGCACTGTATTATAATTATCTCGAAACCGAGATAAATTAGAAGGATGATGAAATGGATATACAGAAACACAACCAGCAAGATGAAGAATTATCATTGAAGCTGTTTGTTGTTCTGACACGGGCATTGGATTCCATCAAAAAGCGGGTGGAAGAAGATATTAGGTCCCTCGGTCTGAACACGACAGAATTTGCTGTTCTCGAACTTATTTATAATAAAGGGGAACAGCCAATCCAAAAGATCGGCGAGAAGGTGCTGATCGCGAGCAGCAGCATTACCTATGTCGTTGATAAGCTGGAAAAGAAAGGGCTCCTGAAGCGCAAACCCTGTCCGAACGATCGTCGTATCACCTATGCGGCAATTACGGAGGAAGGGAAGACTTTCATGGACTCTGTTTTTCCGGAACATAAGCAGGCGATCACAGAAATTTGTGGAGGCCTGGATATTGAAGAGAAAGAGGCCTTGATACAATATTTGAAAAAACTAGGTTATTACGCTCAAGAACAAGGTTCCAGGTTCTGAAACAGCAGCAGCGTTTCAGAATCTCTATTTTACTTATATATCTCGACTTCATAGTATCTTAATTCGAACTAATGAAAGAAGGCATAAATGATATGGGAATGCGCACAAGCGGAATCCATCATATTACGGCCATTGTCGGCCATCCTCAGGAAAACGTTGATTTTTATGCAGGGATTTTAGGGTTGCGGCTGGTGAAAAAGACGGTGAACTTTGATGATCCGGGCACGTATCATCTTTATTTCGGTGACGAGGGTGGGCGTCCGGGGACGATCATCACCTTTTTCCCATGGATCAATGCAAGGCAGGGCGTGATCGGTGACGGTCAGACAGGTGTGACAACCTATGTGATTCCAGAAGGATCGATGGGATTCTGGGAAAAGCGATTCGGAAAGTTTCAGATGCCCTTCAATAAGACAGAGCGCTTCGGAGAGAGGTTCTTGCAGTTTTTCGATCCTCATGGACTTCGATTGGAGTTGGTTGAACGGAGTGAGGGGGCGGCAAATACTTGGTCTTTCGGAGAAGTGACACCTGAAGTGGCAATCAAAGGTTTTGGCGGCGCCATTTTATTTTCCGCCCAGCCAGATGAAACGGCAGATTTACTTCAAAACGTGATGGGGCTCGAGCTTGTCGGCAAGGAAGGAGATTATATCCGTTTCCGCTCCTCTGCTGACATCGGAAATATCATTGACCTGAAGGCTGCCCCGTCCGGAAGAGGACATATGGGTGTCGGAACTGTTCACCATATTGCATGGAGGGCGGAAGCTGACGAGGATCAGCTTGAATGGCAAAGGTTATTGGCAGCCAACGGTTACCACGTCACGCCTGTCCAAGACAGAAATTATTTCAACTCTGTTTATTTTAAGGAACATGGTGAAATCTTGTTTGAGATCGCAACAGATCCTCCGGGATTTGCAATTGACGAACCAAGGGAGGTGATGGGCGAAAAGCTGATGCTCCCTGTTCAATATGAACAGTACCGGCAACAGCTGTACCGTACATTGCTGCCAATTGCGGTGCGGGAAATGGACTGATTGCAGCCGTTTTAATGTCGGCAGGAGAAGAAGTTCTGAAACACCTTTTTAATAAGGGGAAAAACCCCCGGCAAGCCGACCTTTCTGCTGCCTTACGGGGACCGGCGGGAATGAGCATGGCCTATTGCCGATCGCTGAAAGAATCAATTCGGACGCGTTTGTCTTGAGCGTTCGCGCAAATGTTTTTGAATAATGGCATGCCCCGCTTTATTAAAAGGTTGGCGGAAAGGGTATTTGATGAGGAGGACCTGATCTTCCGTACGGGAATTGCAGGGATTCCTTGATGAAACTTTGGAAACGTATGGGCTCGGAAGGGATAACATGATGGCAATTGGGTATTCTAATGGAGCGAATATCGCTGCGACTATTGTTTCATTTTCAGGATAGCTTGAAGAGAGCGATGCTCCTTCATCCGGTGGTTCCAAGGAGAGGAAATGGTCTCCCGGAACTTTCTGGCAAGTCCATATTTAATGCGGCCGGCAAGAATGCCCCTATCTGTCCTCCCGCCGAAACAGAGGAATTGCCATCACTCCTTGCCGGGGCGGATGCAGACGTCGTCCTCCATTTGGAGAACCGTGGTCATCAGGCTCAGTTTGGATGAGGTTGAGACGGCCAAAAAGTGGTATAAATCGAGTAACCTAACAAAAGGAGATGGAAAATAAGATGGAAAACGTAAAAGTAGCAGTTGTATTTTATAGCATGGGTGGAACAAACTATCAATTGGCTAAGTGGGCTGAAGAAGGAGCGAAGGAAGCCGGCGCTGAAGTAAAAGTGCTGAAAGTAGAAGAATTGGCTCCTGAGTCTGTCGTAGCAGCAAATGAGGCATGGAAAGCAACAGCTGATGCAACGAAGGACGTTCCAGTTGCAACATCCGGCGATCTTGAATGGGCAGACGCAATCATCTTCAGCGTACCGACAAGATTCGGCAATATGCCTTCCCAAATGAAGCAGTTCCTCGATATTCAAGGCGGACTTTGGGCTACCGGCAAAACAGTGAACAAAGTTGTGAGTGCGATGACATCTGCTCAAAACCCGCATGGCGGACAAGAGGCGACATTGTTGTCCTTGTACACATCAATGATGCACTGGGGTGCGATCATCGCTACACCGGGCTACACTGATCCTGTTCTTTTCGGCGCAGGCGGAAACCCATACGGAACAAGCGTTACAGTCGGCCAAGACGGTAAAATGATTGAAGATGTAGAAGGAGCAGTCAAACACCAGGCGAAGCGCACAGTACAAGTCGCTGAATGGGTGAAAAAAGGTAATCAATAAGAGAGTGTGGGCTTGCCGCTTTGCGGCGGGCCCATTTTTAATGAGTATCATGAATAAACACTGTTTTTTGATAAAAGTTTACTGAATTTTATATTAATAGGGGTGATATGTTCTCATATAATTGGAGTTAAAATACCTAGCGTTATCTTATAAAAAGGGGGCAGGCAATTTGCATAGACAGGAAATTGAACAGAAGATCGAGCTCTTGATTGATAATCTGGTGAATTTAAGTGATCCTGAAGGGAAATATGCTATCCCGCTGGCAGACGGGCGAAAAATTGATAACAAAAGCTTCAATTATTGGGAGTGGACTGCAGGAGTTGGCTTGTATGGAATGATGAAATATTACAAGCTTACAAAAAATGAGCAAATCTCATCCATTATAGTGAAATGGTTTGAAGAACAACTGAAGGGTCCAGCCATTGAGAAGAATGTAAATACGATGGTGCAAATGCTGACATTGGCTTATCTTTACGAGGAAACGGGTAATCCTGCTTATTTGCCGTATTTAGAGACATGGGGCGACTGGCTCTACTTTGATATGCCGAGGACAATCGATGGAGGCTTCCAGCATGTTGTGTTTGGTTCTGAGAATAACCAGCAACTATGGGATGATACGCTCATGATGAGTGTCCTGCCTTTGGCAAAAATCGGTCTTTTGCTTGATAAGCCGGAATACGTAGAGGAAGCGAAAAAGCAATTTCTTGTACATATTAAGTATTTATTCGATAAAAAAACGGGTTTATGGTTCCACGGCTGGACATTCGAAGGAAATCATAACTTTGCAGAGGCGCTATGGGGGCGCGGAAACTCATGGGTCACGATTGCGATACCGGAGTTTTTGGATCTGGTTGAACTGCCCGTGAATGATCCAATCCGTCAAATCCTGATTGATACACTGGCAAGACAGTTGGAGGCATTGGAAAAATGCCAAAATGAAAGCGGTTTATGGCATACGCTGCTGCTTGACACAACATCCTATTTAGAGGCTTCCTGTACAGCCGGTTTTGCTTTTGGAACCTTAAAAGCTGTACGAAAACGCTATGTCGATAAATCCTATTTGGAAATGGGATTGAGAGCAATGGATGCGGTGATTGAAAATATCAATGAAAATGGTGAATTGCAAAATGTATCGGCTGGGACAGCGATGGGAGATAAGGCTGAATTTTACAAGACGATCCCTGTAACGGGGATGCCTTACGGTCAATCGATGGCCATCCTGTCGTTGGTTGAGTACTTGTATCTGAACATATAGAAATAAACACTAACAATAAGAGAGAGGGGATTCATGATGCCGCCGCTTCTAATCGATGAAAAGAGAATAAGAGAAACGATTGATCTTGTCGTCAAAAGGACGGTTCAGATGGATTTTGACTGGGATTGGCCAGGAGGAGTCGCCTTCTATGGAATAACGAAGGCGTACGAAGCAACGGGACAAGAATCCTATTTGCAAATGGTAAAAGAATGGGTCGATGTTCAATTGGAAGAAGGGTTGCCTCCACTTACGATCAATGCCTCCTCAATCGGTCATTCCCTTATTGCCCTCTATACGGCGACGGGTGAACAACAATATCTAGACAATGCGGTATCGATGGCGGACTTCCTGCTATTCGATGCAGAAAGTTTTGCGGATGGTGTTCTTCAGCACACAGTAAACGGTATGCATGATGCCTTTCCCGAGCAGGCATGGGTGGATACGATGTTCATGGCCGGATATTTTCTGCTGAGGATGGGCCACCTCTTAGACAGAGCCGATTATTTAGAGTTTGGCTTGAAACAATACCATGGCCACGAAAACTTATTGCAAGATCATCAAACGAACTTGTATTATCACGGTTGGGATCAACTTGCCGGCAATCATATGTCAGGTGCTTTTTGGGCAAGAGGCAACAGCTGGGCTGCCTATACGATGGCGCGGGCTCTTGAATTAGTCAAAGTCCAGCACCCGTCTTTCATGGTCATCGCCGATTCACTTCGAGATCAGTTAAGCACCTTAGTCCGTCTCCAGTCTGAAACGGGACTTTGGCATACAATCGTAACCGATTCTGCTTCCTACCTTGAGACATCCGGGTCAGCGGGAATCGCTGCCGCTCTTTTATCGAAAGGAAAGCTGTACAACGGCTACATTCAGCGATCAATCGAAGGCATTTTAAAAGAAGTAAAGGAAGATGGCTCCGTCATGAATGTATCAGCAGGAACTGCCGTAATGGATGACGCACAAGGATATAAAGATACACCTAAGAAACGTGTGCAGGGATGGGGCCAAGGTTTAGTACTTGCCTTTTTTTCTGAAGTACTAAAAAGTACTGTGCTGCACGCGAAACATCATCCTCGACGTAACCCCATATCGAGGTTTGAAAAATGAAAAGTGCATGCAATCTTTTTCTAGCTGGTGATTCCACAGTAGCAGATTGTCCGGTTTATGAGGCACCGATGGCTGGCTGGGGGCAGTTTTTTCAGGAGTTTTTTACTGAAGAGATTGTAGTTTATAATCACGCCAAAGGCGGTGCAAGTTCTAATAGTTTCATAAAAGAGGGCAGATTGGAAACGATTTTGAAGAAAATAGAAAAAGATGATTATCTAATGATCCAATTTGGCCATAACGATCAAAAACCATACGGTACCCAACCGTTTACAACGTATCCTCGATTCTTAAATCAATATATTGAGGCTGCCAGAGGAAAAGGGGCGCATCCTGTACTGGTGACTTCTGTACACAGGAGACATTTTGATGAGGAAGGAAAAATTGTCAATACACTCGGGGAGTATCCTGCTTCAATGATTCAATTAGCGGAAATACAAAAGGTTCCTCTCATCAATTTATGGGAGGAGACACGCAACCTCTATGAAGGGATGGGGCCAGAGCTATCCAAGCAACTATTCGTTTGGTTCGGGCCTGGAGAGCATCCAAATTATCCAAATGGGATTCAGGATAATACCCACTTCTGTGAGAACGGTGCAAAAAAAATCGGAGAGCTTGTGGCAAAGGGGATTAGGGCCATGCAATTGCCAATCGCCTGCTTTCTGAAATAAACAAGATAAATGGAGAGAAGTTCATGGGTAAAAGAAGACTCTATCATGGTGCGGCATACTATCCCGAACTCTGGGATCAGGATCTGGTTGATGAAGATATTCGCCTTATGAAGGAAGCGGGCATTAACGTAGCAAGAATTGGTGAGTTCGCCTGGGCTGCAATGGAACCTAAAGAAGGTGAGATGGACGTACGCTTCTTTGCAGCCATTATTCGTCGGCTGTATGAAAATGGGATAGAGACAATTATGTGCACGCCGACCCCTACCCCGCCAATCTGGTTTTCACATGGGCATCCCGAGAGAATGCATGTTAGTCTGGACGGAAAAGTTATGGGGCATGGCTCAAGGCAGCATCCATGCACAAACCACCCTTATTTCCGTGAAAGAGCGGCCGCCATCACCGAATATATCGCCAAGGAACTGGGGGATTTGCCGGGAATCATCGGCTGGCAGATTGACAACGAGTTCAAGTGCCATGTCAGCGAGTGCATGTGTGCAACTTGCAAAAGCTTATGGCATCAGTGGCTGCAACAGCGCTATGGAATGATTGAGAACTTAAACGAGGCATGGGGAACGCAAATTTGGAGTGAATATTATCATTGCTTTGAGCAGGTGCCCCAACCTGGCCCGGCTCCCTTTCTGCACAACTCATCATTGAGTACGATGTATCAGCTCTTTTCCATGGAAAAGATTGCTGAATTTGCTGATGAACAGGCCGCCATTTTAAGAAGGCATTCGGATGCCCCTATCACCCATAACAGCACCACCTTTTTCAGCGTTGATAATGAACGGTTATATCAGAATCTGGATTTTGCCTCGTTTGATACGTATGCGACGATTGACCATCATCCTGCCTATCTAATGAATCATGACCTATGGCGGAATTTGAAAAAGGGAAAAGGGCACTGGGTGATGGAAACGAGTCCATCCTATGCAGCTTCCCTTGAAAGCCATGCAGATCCCCATCCGAATGGCTATCTTAAAGCAGAAGCAGTTGCCGCTTATGCGCTGGGAGCCGAGGGTTTTTGCTATTGGCTATGGAGACAGCAGCGTTCGGGCTGTGAGCAGCCGCATGGCTCGGTGATCAGTGCTTGGGGTCAGCCTACAGTTGGATACGCGAATGTCTTGGATGTGGAGCGAATGAGGAAGGAAATAGAGCAGGTGATCCTCACGACAAGACCTGCACAGGCCGAAGTAGCTATTACCTACTCTGATAGGGCCAGAGTATTTTTACAGACGGAACCCCACCGCGGCATCCAGTACCGTTCCTTAATGCTGGACTTTTATGAGCGGTTATTAACTCTTGGATTTCATCGGGATTTGCTGCCGGAAGGGGGGAGTTTAGATGGTTACAAACTTCTTTTTACGCCGTTTATTCATTACCTGTCCTCCGAGTATATTGCTAGCGCTAAGGAATTCGTCGAAAAAGGCGGGATCTGGATTGCAGGTCCAATAACCGGCGGGCGTACAAAGGAACATACAATTCACACAGATTGTGCATTAGGGGAATTGGAAAAAGTTGCGGGTATCGACGTCCTTTTCACCTATCCGATGGAAGGAACAGGCACGATTGGCCGGGCATTTGGCGAATCCGCGCAACTCGGGCTGTGGAGTTCTGTTTTTGAAAACGAGTCCGGCAAGACGGTCGGCCTGATTGAAGAGGGACTTTCTCCAGGGAAAGCGTTTATAACCGAACGCTCAATCGGTGATGGGAAAATCGTGATGCTCGGTTCATTGCCAATTGGGGAAGCGGGCGAGCGGATGCTGAAGGGGCTGATCGAACAGTATACTATGGAAGCTGGTGTCCAGTTGCGGATGGATGCTTCAAAAGGAACGATCATCGTTCCCAGGACAGGCGGAGATGGTGACGTGTGGTTTGTGATTAATATGGATGGAAAGGGAGGGAGTGTTGCGATTCCAAAGGATGGGAAAGATCTTCTGAAGGGTGAGAAGGTAAATAAAGGGAGAATGGGCCTTGGAAGATTCGAGTATCGAGTCATCCAATTCAGCCTTGAAGGAGGGCCTGTAAATTGATGCGCCTTGGGACGAGGATGAAGGTGTTGGAAGGCCATTTTGATGAGTACAAAAGACGCCACGATGCACTATGGCCGGAAATGTCGGCAGAGTTAAAAAACCATGGGGCCCGGCAATACTCCATTTTCTTGGATGAACAGACTGGGGATTTATTCGCCTATGTAGAAATTGAAAGCATGGAAAAATGGGGGTGATGTCTGAAACTCAAATATGCCAAAGATGGTGGGCATATATGGCCGATATTATGGAGACTAATCAGGATAACAGTCCGGTCACGACCACATTGAAGCAGGTGTTTTATTTAGATTAATTGTAAAAAACAATGGGTTGCCGGCACCCTCTGCATTCTCTGCTAGTTGGGCGAACAGCCAACTCAACGGAGCTCTGCGGAGATAGCAAGCCAAATAGACAATGAGCTTCATATAACTTTGGTAAATGATAGTTTGTCGAATAATAATGCATAAGATAACAGCTTATATCCTAGAGAGCCGTTCAAATACTCAAGTACCACCATTAACCGCAACGCTTAATTATTTATCCATCTTTTAAATAAGATAAAGACCTTCTCCATCAGTAGAGATAAACATGTATAGGATGGAATTCTTTTATACAAGAGGAATAGTCGTAGGAATAATCCAAATCACAAAAAAGTAACCATACCTTGTCCAGTGGAATGAGATAAAGGCATGGTTACTTTTTTCTATTGAGCATCCTGGTCACCTAATCTCGAGTAACAGAAAAACTCTGAGTTTTACATCACTATGGGGTTTCATTTATTAGAAAACCCATATAACGTAGGACTACTTCCAATCTTACGGCTAAAAGTAAACGTACCATAAATACCCTTAAGGCCTTAGAGATGTTTTGCTTTTCGGCTTGTTTACCTTGCATCCTTCAAGCGCCTAGTGCATTTTAATTATGATATTATAGGCAGCTGCGCCAATATTTGGGGTGCAATCAAGAAGGGGTTGATATAAAATAATATTGAATACGCTTCCAAATATGATGGGGAGAAATAACAACATTCTAACTTTGACCGGAGACGAGAAACATGAGAAGGCTGTTGTCTACAATAAATAAGAAATACGGAAATGCAAAAATAAAATACAAGCTGTTCCTGCTTGTATCGGGCATTTTGCTTCTCTCCTTTTTGTTTACTATATTTGGAGTGCAATATGCGTTTCATATTTATGATGAACAACTATACAGTAAATCCTCACAAGTTTTGAATACCTCCTCTAACAGTATTGAAAACGAATTGAAAAGGATGGAGGATGTTACCTACAATATTCTTTCCGATGATCAAATTCAGCGTTCACTCGCTTCCGTTAACAATCAAACCAGTGAATATGAAAGATTCCAGATTCGGACGAGTATCATCGATAAGTTACTTGCGCATATAAGCACTGGGAAGTATATACAGTCGATAACTTTGATTGATACGGGCGGTGAAGAGTATTTTGTGGGGCCGAGAGCGATGAAAATGCCACCGAAACAAAAGCTGAAAATAATTAAGAAAGCGACGGCCGCCGAGGGGAAAACGATATGGATCAATGACCCGGAGGCAAACAATTCTACGATCATCTCTACAAGGGAGATACGGGAATACAGGGATCTTAGCTTTGATACAATTGGAGTATTGGTTATAACGATTAACGTCGAACAACTTGTAAGAAATCTGCTTGAAGGTTCCTCGGAAATGGATGGAGAATTTGTGATGGCCAATATGAATGAAGTTATATACCCTCGAAATTCGAGTCGCATCTTTCAGGATTTTCCTTTGGATTTCAGTCAGAACTCCGGTTATCAAATAAAATCAATCGGCGGCAAGAACTATTTCATCGTCCAAATCAAATCAAAACATTTCGATTGGTATTATCTGAATGCCATTCCTTTTAACTCAATTTTTAAGAATATTGAAAATATAAAAACGGTCCTATTCTTTGTTTTTATAACAATGTTTTTATTCGTTTCAATTCTAGGGATGCGCTTTGCCAGGAGTATCACCAGTCCGTTGGAGAACTTGGTCGAGGGGATGCAGTCGATTCAAAATGGAGATTTCAAGGAGGCGAAGAAGGGGTTCATAGAACCTGCTTATATAAGGGAAGATGAGGTGGGGATGCTTCACACAAATTTTCAGCGAATGATAAAAGAAATGGATGAACTCATCTACGAGAACTACTCCAAGCAGCTAACAATTAAAGAGACGGAGTTTAAAGCCCTGCAGGCACAAATCAATCCTCATTTTTTATACAATACTTTGGAATCAATCAATTGGTTAGCAAAGATGAACAATCAGCAGCAAATATCCAAAATGGTGGAAGCACTCGGTTTTTTGCTTCGCAACTCGATCAGCATAAAAGAACCGCTGATTCCGCTTGAAGAAGAGCTTACGGTGGTGAGCAATTATATAGTCATCCAAACGTACCGGTTTGAGGAAAGGTTGGATTTTTCCCTTGATGTTCATCCTGAAGTAAGAGGTTGTCCCATCCCTAAATTGACGCTGCAGCCATTGATTGAAAACGCGATTCATTATGCGCTTGAGACAATGGTTGAGCCTTGCTGTATCCGGATTTACTCGAAATTGGAGAAAGAATCTTACCAGCTTATTGTGGAGGACAATGGTCCGGGGATGGATGAGGCAGTATTGGAGAAGGTGAGAAAGGGTGAAATGGAGACGAGGGGGCAGGGAATTGGATTAACAAACATCCATGAACGGATTCAGATTTCGTTTGGACAAAATTACGGCTTTACAATTAACAGCAAACGGGGCAGCGGTACCAAAGTCATCATAGTCTTGCCATATGACAAGGAGGGAGAACATGTACAAGGTATTGTTAGTTGATGATGAAAGGATTATTACCGAAGGCATGTCAAAGGTCATTAAATGGGAGTCTAATGGGGCGAAATTGATCGGGATTGCAAGGAATGGCTTAGAAGGTTATGAAATGATTGAAAAGCAAAGGCCGGATATTGTGATAAGTGATATAAAAATGCCGGGACTGGATGGATTGGAATTGGTAGAGAAAACACATAGAACCTTTCCGGATATCCGGTTTATCCTGCTGTCAGGATTCAGTGAATTCGGCTACGCCAAAAAAGCGATGCAATTTGGAGTGAGGCATTACCTGCTAAAGCCCTGTAATGAAAACGTGATCGTTAATGCGATGAAAGAAATCCAAGAGGAAATCAGGCTGCGAAAGGAACATGACAAGCGTTTTCGGGAAATCGGCCAAGCAAACGAATTATATAAACAAGCGCTTGAGAGCTTTGGCGGCCGCTCTTACGCAGGGGAAGCAACTATCATCACAAAAAGTGAGACAGATCCGGATTTCCCGGATGATGAACATGCACTATGCCGCCTGATAAAAAAAGGTAATTGGCCTGAAGTGCAGAATGAAATGGGGAATTTTTTCAATCGTCTGGGCGAACGGGACCTTGAGACCCATCAGACTTTGTCCTCTAGCATCCGTTTGTTTCAAGCGATGGCCAGGTTGGCAGAAGAGACTCACAGGAATCACCTTTTGTCCGAATTGCCCTCTCTTCTAGAAATGGATACAATCCAAAAGATGCATATGTTTTGCGAGGAAATTGCTAAAGAAATTACCGAAATTCATTATAAGCAAAACATGAAAAGGTTCTCAACAATGATTAATAAAGTCATCGACATTATTGATGAAAATATTAGTGACCCCTCTTTGAGCCTCCAAAAAGTGGCAAATGAGATGCTTTATATGAATGCAGATTATCTCGGAAAGCTTTTTAAAAAGGAAGTGGGAGAGAAGTTCTCTAATTACTTAACAAGAATTCGGATTGAACATGCAATCCGCCTGATCGAAATGGAAGGTGACGTAAAGGTGTTTGAACTGGCGGAAAAAATCGGATTTGGAGGGAACCCCCAATACTTCAGCCAAGTATTTAAAAAGCAAACCGGATACACTCCATCCGAATATAAACGTGAGTCTGGCTGAATTTGATTCCAAAGTAAAGGGGGAGGAAACGTTGAAAAATCTAGCAATTTCGCTATTACCCCTAACTATCTCTTTGTTCTTAAGCGGATGTGTGAACCCGAAAACAGCAAATTCGCTTAAGGAAAAAGAAATAACCACATTGAGGATCGCTTGGTGGGGTGAACAGCCAAGACATGATTATACAATTGAGGTTATACAATTGTTTGAGGAGAAAAACCCTGATATTCATATCGAATATGAGTATACGAATTGGGATGATTACTGGAAACGCCTGGCGCCGATGGGTGCGGCGAGTCAATTGCCGGATGTTATGCAAATGGATTTGATGTACTTAATACCATACAGCGATAACGGACTACTGGCTGATTTGCATCCTTATATAGAGAATAATGTCATTGAAACGGCCACAATTGACCAGAACATCATATCAGGAGGAATGGTAGGGAAGCATGTATACGGATTCCCGTTAGGTGTCAATGCACCGGCGGTCATCATCGACAGCGAATTATTGTCAGGTGTTGTGGGGAAGTTGCCGGATCCTGACTGGACATGGGATGAATTTGAAGAGTTTGCCATGGCTGCTACAGAAAAAGGGAAGATTTATGGAACAAATGGAATGAAACCGCCAGATGTCTTTTTTCCGTATTATTTACGCACTAATGGAGGGTCCCTTTATAATGCAGAAGGCAATTCCTTAGGCTACTCGGACGATCAACTGTTTATTGATTATTTTGCCAGGCAGCTGCGGTTGCTCAAGGAGGGGGCACTCCCGCGAGTGGATATTACAGAACAGATAAAGGGAATTGAAAATGAACTGCTTGTAAAAAAACAATCCGCGATGACCTGGGCATATTCTAATCAATTTTATGGTTTTTTGCAGGCAGCAAGTCGTCCGCTCGACCTTATGCCTTTACCCGGACCGGGACAGGGAGAAGGATTACAGGTGAAAGCAAGTATGCTCTTTTCCATTGCGACCAACTCCAATCATAAGGAGGAAGCTGCCCGGTTTATCAATTTTTTTGTCAATGATAAAGAGGCAAATACCATCATCAAAGGAGAACGAGGGGTTCCCGTCTCAGAGACTGTTGCCGAAGAGGTAAGAAAAGGGTTATCAGAGGATGAGACAAAGGTTTTTGACTACGTTCTTCAGATTCAAAAAGGGCAAGACAAGGTAGAACAAGCTCATCCTAGAGGTGGAATTGAAGTAGTGAACATATTGAATGATATATCTGAGCAGATTTTTTTTAAGAAAATTACGTTGAAAGAGGGGGCAGAAACGTTCAGAAGAGAGGCAGAAAAAGTTTTATTAGACGCTGAAACCGGTTCTTAGGTATAACCTGCACATAGAACTCCGGTAAAGGGGTCTTTTTTTTGTTTCTTTTATGTGGATAGACTGAAGTGCTATTGCTTATTTAATCTTCGCAAACGGTAGATGTCTGATTTTTAAACAAAGTGTGCGGTTATTTATATTCAGTCAATTCTGTAAACGGATATATAATCGGAATGTAAACACTTACATTATAGGGGGAATGGTTAGTGAAAAAATGGATGACGGTGATATTGTCGCTTGTACTCGTATTTGCGTTAACTGCCTGCAGTCAAAGTAGTTCAAATGAAGGCGGAAAAGATACTGCTAAAAGCGGAAGCGGGAAAGGAAAGGATGACAAAATCACTTTGCGAATGGCTTGGTGGGGATCTGACCCAAGACATGAGTATACTTTGAAAATTATTGATATGTACCAGGAACAAAATCCGAATGTGAAAATTGAGGCTGAGTACGCTGCGTGGGATGATTATTGGAAAAAGCTGGCCCCTCAGGCAGCAGCCAGCGAACTGCCGGATATCATCCAAATGGATTTATCTTATTTCTCCCAGTATGCCCAAAACAATCAAATTACCGATCTATCGCCTTATATTGGCAAAGAAATTGATACCAGTGATACAAGTGAAATTATTATTAATGGTGGAAAGCTTGACGATAAGCTGTTCGGAATCAATACGGGAGTGAACGTAATCGGATTCCAATACGACCCGGCACTTATGAAGAAGGTCGGAGTGGAATCCATCGCAGAGGATTGGACATGGAACGATTACACGGAGATTGCCAAGAAGGCAAAAGATGCTGGCCTCTATATTGATGGCGGAATGAAAGCAGATGTTTTCTTCAACTATTTCTTGAGAACAAAAGGCAAATCGCTATACAGCCAAGATGGGACAGGACTTGGCTATGACGATGATAAGCTTTTTGAAGAGTTTTTCACCATGACAGCTGATTTGGTAAAAGAGAAGTCGGTTCCAACCCCGGACTATTTGGCGCAGCTTAAGGGTCTTGAAGACAGTGATGTTGTAACAGAAAAAGGGATTGGTATTTGGCAATGGTCAAACCAATTCGTCGGTTTGCAGCAGGTGGCTGACCGTGAGTTGGTCATCCATAATATGCCTGGACCGGACAGCAAGAAGGGACTTTTCCTGAAGCCTGCCATGTTCTGGTCTGTTGCGAACAACTCCAAGCATAAAGAAGAAGCTGCCAAGTTTATTAACTTTATGGTCAACGATTTGGAGGCGAATAAATTAACGCTCGGCGATCGCGGTGTTCCTGGATCTTCCACTGTAAAAGATGCACTGAAGCCGCTTCTGGCCCCGGCTCAACAGCAAGTCTTTGATTATGTAAGCTGGGCGGAGGAAAACAGTTCGGAATTTGACGGCCCGGACCCTGTAGGAGCGGGAGAGGTGATTGAACTGTTGGATGGCCTGGCCGAACAAATGGCATACGGCTCACTGGATCCAAAAGATGGAGCAAAACAATTCAGGCAGCAAGCAGAAAGCAGACTTTCACAAAACAAATAAACATTCAAGCCGATGAGGCCGGTCTCAAACTAATCCGATCCCCGTTTAATGGGAAAGGCGGATGTGTTATGCGGCATGCCTCATCGCCCTTTCATCGTCCTTTTATCAAAGGATGATGATCCGGGGAAAAGGAGGATGGAAAAATGAGTGTACCTGCCGCAAAAGAAGTATTGCCGGAACAGGTGTATATCCCGACTTCATCGAGTGCCCGGAAGCGGGCACGAATGGAAAATATAAAGGGATATTTATTTATCAGCCCTTTCATTATTGGATTCCTTGCTTTTACGATCATTCCTGTGGTTGTTTCTCTTTATTTATCTTTTACACGCTACAATTTATTCTCCTCGCCGACCTGGATAGGTTTAGAAAACTATCAAAAAATGTTCACTGCCGACCCACGATATTGGCAGTCATTAAAGGTGACACTTATTTACGTATTTGCAGGTGTGCCGATGAGATTGGCATTTGCCTTGCTGATTGCGATGATATTAAATACGGCATCCAGGGCTGTAGGGTTCTATCGGACTTTGTTTTATTTGCCGTCGCTGATTGGCGGCAGTGTCGCAGTAGCCATTATGTGGCGTAATATTTTTGGCGATATCGGTATTGTTAATTTGTTATTGGGATTGCTTGGCGTTCCTGCTGTGCGTTGGTTTGGCGATCCTACAGCTGCCCTATGGATGCTGATTTTTTTATCGGTATGGCAATTTGGTTCCTCGATGTTAATTTTCCTGGCGGGATTGAAAGGCATCCCGATGAGTTATTATGAAGCAGCTAGCGTAGACGGAGCAAGCGGGCTCCAGAAGTTTTTCAAAATTACCTTGCCGATGCTAAGCCCTGTAATTTTATTCAATACCGTCATGCAGACAATCGCAGCATTTATGACATTTGTCCCTGCCTTTATCATTTCAAAAGGTACAGGCGGCCCTTTGGACGGCACACTTCTTTACTCTTTATATTTATTCCTTCAAGGGTTTGAATTTTTTAACATGGGGTATGCGGCTGCCATGGCATGGATTATGCTGATTATTGTGGGCATTTTGACAGCGGTTATTTTCATGACCTCCAAGTTCTGGGTTCACTATGAATCAGAAGGAGGCAGATGAAATTGAGAAAGTTCAAATCGGTTAAATGGTGGGCGTATCATATCCTTGTTGGCAGCTTCGCTATTCTTATGCTCTATCCGATTTTATGGCTGCTGATGAGTTCGTTTAAGGAAAGCAATGCTATTTTTACGACAGCCAAATCACTTATCCCAGATCCGTGGATCTGGAGTAACTTTTCCAAAGGCTGGGAAGGAATCGGCGGCAATTCTTTTGGTGTATTCATTAAGAACACTTCGGTGCTTGTTATTTTGACGCTGATTGGTCAAGTTGTTTCCTCAGCAGTGATTGCATTTGGATTTGCCCGGTTATCGTTTAAAGGAAAGGGATTTTGGTTTGCCGTCATGATGGTGACGTTGATGCTTCCATATGAAGTGGTAATGGTGCCCCAATACATCATCTTCTCTAAACTAGGCTGGTTGAATTCGTTGAAGCCGCTTGTTATACCAGCTTACTTTGGGCATCCATTCTTCATTTTCCTGCTCGTTCAATTTATCCGGACGATACCGAGGGAATTGGATGAGGCTGCGATTATTGACGGGTGCGGCACGTTCAATATTTTTACCCGGATTATTGTACCCCTCATAACGCCAGCTTTGGCAACTGCGTCTATATTTTCGTTTTATTGGACTTGGGATGCCTTGCTTGGGCCTGTATTGTATTTGAACAGCCCATCAAAGTATACGGTGTCTATGGCTTTGAATATGTTTCTGAGCAATGAAACGGTATCGAACTGGGGAGCGATGTTTGCTATGTCAATTGTGACCTTGATTCCCGTATTTCTCATCTTCTTCATGTTTCAGCGCTATGTAGTGGAAGGAATCAGTACGAGCGGATTGAAAGGGTAAACAAATGCGTTTGCTGCTTTAGATGATAAGGATCTGAAGGAGCAGTATTTCCCTTCTTTGCTATTTTACCAGTATACATCCGCATGGGGATAGGAGGACAAAATGGTTACAGAAGGTTTCATGGGCGGCTTATATCGGTGTATGGATTGGATTACGAAAATGGTTTTTTTGAATCTGCTGTGGATTTTTTTTAGTCTGCTGGGGTTAGTTATATTCGGTCTGATGCCAGCAACCGTTGCCATGTTTGCAGTAATACGGAAATGGATCTATGGGGAAGAAGATGTGGGGATCTTCACCGAATTTTTTACAGTCTATAAAAAAGAGTTCATCAGAAGTAATTTGTTGGGGCTCATTCTCGCATCGGTTGGAGTTGTTTTTTATGCGGATTTTCGTTTTATACTGACATCCTCGTATGAGACTGTTTCTCTGTTCTACATCCCGTTGGTCATTATAACTATGATTTTCATCTTCATGGCATTTTATATCATTCCGATTTTTGTCCACTATGAAATGAAAATTGGTCAAGTGGTAAAGTATTCGTTTTTTGTGATGATTATGAACCCGCTCTCAACCATTAGTATGGTTGCTGGAACGTTCGGGATCCTTTTGGCCCTTACGTATGCTCCACCGATTTGCCTCACATTCAGCGGAAATCTTCTCGCTTTGATCGTCATGAAGTTCTCTTCCAAATCTTTTGATAAAGTATACCGGAAATCAAAGTTATATGTGCAGGAACAAAGAGCTTAACCCTTTCGTTTTAGTAAAGAAAGGGGAGGGAGGCGGCATGAAACCTTCTTTTATTGTTATGGACGGTGCAAGCTCCATTTCTATACCAATAAAAACAAATACGGCTATTGATCATGCTTTGGATATGGTAGTTCGAGATTATCAAAAAGTAGTCGGCGAAAGGCCGCTGTTTATAGAAAATGAAAAGGAAGCAGATCTTGTCGTCCGCTATTCCTTAAAGAGCGGAGACTGCCCGCAACGGCCGGAAGCTTTCGGTTTCCGTTTTTCCGAGAAGAACGGGAAGCTTCAATTCCATATTGTGGGCTTCGACGATCTGGGGATTGTCTATGGTCTGCTTTATTACAGCCAGCATTATTTAGGGGTGGATCCACTTTGGTTTTGGGCGGACCTTCCTATTGAGCGCAAGCCCCAGGTGAATATACCGGTCTTGGATTATGACTCTCCAGAGAGAATGGTGAGGTACCGAGGTTGGTTTATCAATGATGAGGTTTGTTTGATTGGCTGGAAAGACGTGTATCCGCCGACAAAGGAAGTGTGGTACCCCGTTTTTGAAGCATTGCTGCGCTGCGGTGGAAATATGGTCATACCAGGGACGGACCTCCCCAAGTACGGCATCCATGCTGATTTAGCTTCTGAAATGGGGTTGTGGGTTACCCATCATCACGCGGAACCATTGGGGGCAGAAATGTTCTTAAGGTCTTTTCCCGATAAAATACCAAGCTATAAGCAAAATCCGCAACTCTTTGAACAGCTTTGGCAGGAGGCGATTGAAAAGCAGAAAAGCAGGAATACAGTCTGGGTACTTTCTTTCCGCGGGCAGGGCGATGCTCCTTTCTGGGAGCATGATCCTGAATTTGATACACCGGAAAAGCGGGGGGAAATGATATCGAAGGTAGTGGAGCGGCAATATGAAATGGTGAGGGAAGCAGTTGCCAACCCTGTCTGTTGCATGGCGTTATATGGAGAAATTTCAGAGCTGTACAAAGCGGGATGGGTCAAGGTACCCGATGGCGTGATCAAAGTGTGGGCGGATAATGGATACGGGAAAATGGTATCACGACGGCAGGGGAATGAGAACAGGAGAGTCCCGGCCTTGCCTTCTACAAATGGTAATGACGAACATGGAATGTATTATCATATCACCTTTCATGATCTTCAAGCTTCAAACCATTTAACAATGTTTCCCAATCCGCCGGACCTGCTGAAAGAAGAGATTGAAAAAGCGTACGAGGCAGGGGCGGTATCCTATTTGCTAGTCAATAGCGGAAATATACGGCCCCATCTTTATCCACTGGATATGATCAGAGAATTATGGAGCATTGGAACCATCAATATAGAGGAGCATCTGCAGTCCTTTATCCAGAGAAGTTTTCAATCCAAGCATGAAGAAATAGGCAGATTATTTACAGACTATTTTATCCATACAATCCAATATGGTCCGAACAGGGATGATAAAGCGGGAGAAGAATTCTACCATCACAATGCGAGAAGGATCATTCGCCATTGGCTGCAGGGGAGAAGTGAACAGCCTCTTGACAAGCTGTTCTGGGCAACAGGCGAGCGGGATTTTCCAGAACAGGTGCGCTGGTTTAAGGAAAAATGTCAAAGCGGTCTAGAGGGCTGGGAAGCAGCAAGGAATCAATGCCGGGAACAATGGCTGTCATTGCCGGATGGAGACCGGCAACGTTTTTACGATCATCTGCTACTCCCGGTCGAACAGCATTTCTTCGGCTGCAAGGGGTTTATTTTAATGTGCCAAGCCTTTCAAACGTATCAAGATCAGCACTTTCCGCTTGCATTCGTCCAAGTTTCCAAGTCGATTGAAATGTATAACGAATGCAAGAATGCACTGAAGCGTGCTGAACACGGGAAGTGGAAAAACTTTTACCGTGCAGATTGGCTTACAAATATAGACAGTACCCTCTATTCCCTTGGCGCATTGCTGAAATTTATTCGCATGCAAGAGGACAGCCCTCACTTTTTTCTATGGTATAAGGAGTACTTGATGCCGGAGACAGAAAAGAATATTTACTTGGAGAATACTCATCGCAAGCCCCTGTCTGATACTGAACTTGCGCAGTTGTTAGCGGATAAATTCCGTGCAGAAGGGGATCTGGATTGGTGAAAGAAATAGAGGACCAATAGGTATAAGGGGAGAGAACATGCTGAAGAGAAATAGTATTAGCTCAGAGATCCTTTTATCTTTGTGGAGGAAGAGACAAAAACATACTACCTTTTCGGTACAACGGATGAAAATGTATGGCAAGGAACGGCCCGTGGCTTTGATGCCTATAAAAGCAGCGATCTAGAAAATTGGAGCGGCCCATTCCCGGTATTCCATCCTACCCCTGACTTTTGGGCGGATCGGAATTTCTGGGCCCCGGAAGTCTACTTTTATCAAAATCGCTATTACATGTTTGCCAGTTTTAAAGCGGAAGGGGAATGCCGGGGAACCCAGATCCTAATTGCAGCAGATCCTTTAGGGCCGTATCGTACCCTAAGGGATGAGCCGATTACGCCAAGAGAATGGGAATGTCTTGATGGAACGCTGTACTTGGATGACAAGCAAGAACCTTGGATCATCTTCTGCCGTGAATGGACACAGGTTCATGACGGTGAAATATGGGCCCAGCGATTAACCGCTGATTTAGTAAATACGGCAGGTGAACCGACTTTGCTATTTAGGGCCTCTGAAGCAATTTGGACGGTTCCCGTAAGAAATGAGACTGATTTTGTAACGGACGGTCCATTTCTTTATGTAAATCAAATCGGTGAGTTGCTCATGCTTTGGTCAAGCCGCAGTGAGAAGGGCTACGCTGTTGGCATCGCCCGCTCAGTGACCGGCCTTGTAACAGGGCCCTGGATTCAAGATTCTGAGCCATTATTGGATGAAGATGGCGGACATGCGATGATGTTCCGAACGTTCTCAGGGAAATGCAAAATCGCTGTCCATTCTCCAAACAAGTCACCGCATGAACGTCCTGTCTTTTTATCTGTTATTGAGCAAGGCGGCAATTTGATTGTGATGTAAAAGCAAAAAGGAGAAAAGGGCGTCTGCAGAAAGTCAGTGCAACCTGATTTTTCTGCGGACGCCTTTTTCTGAATCTCTCTCTTATGATGTTACCGCTGCATAAGCGGACCAGGATAAGCCATGCTCCTTACCGCTTCCATCAACATTGACTTTGATGCTCAAAAGAGCCGGAGCTCGTCCCTTAGGCTGTAAAGTTTCCGTCATAGCTTAGCATCTCTGAACGCGGTAAAATCTTACCACGTCGCGTAACAGGTACTTCTGCTAAATACCAACGTAAACTTACTTCTGCAATCAAAGTTTCACGTATTATGGCATTATTACCATTCGTTGCTGAAGATAAATAATATTTATTTATTAATAAAAGCACAACAAGGTTTTCATAACTTTGTTGTGTTTTTTATGGTCGTTTTTGTATAAATTGTTACTTTAGGTAAATAATGTTATCCCACGATCGAGCCATATTCTTGAATAACACTTTCAATGATAAGAAAGGTGTTATTCAAGTTTTTATGCAAATTTATGAACAAGCTCTGTAAGTATAAATGCATCTACTTCAACTGTTTATGCTATCTGTATAAAAAATTGTATAAAAAAAGTTACACTCAAAAGAGACAAACGTTGTTGTAATAGCGTTTGTCTCTTTTTTTGACGTGTCCAAACTTACATTTGGGAACGTTTATTAAGCCTATTTTGTATACTTTATAAATCTTTAATAAAATAAAGTAATTTTGAATTTAATAAAAACGTTTCTTAAACAATCGTTTCTGATTGCGGTATAGATATTATATTTTTGCTAGAACTGAGCTAACAAAATCAGTGTTTATTATAGGTCATGCCGTGATAGCTTACATCTCTTTCTAAGAGGTCCTATTATACTACGGCTTCTGTTATTTTCACATCTAGATTTCTAACCGCCAGCATTGAATTATCCTGAACGATGCCTGTTTCTGAAAAACCGAATGAAGCGTATAATGTTCTAGCTATGAGATTACTTGTGTGATAAAAGAGTGCTACATATTCTGCTTCGCCACAAGGCATCTCTTCAATATCCATCAACATTTTTTCAAAGGCAAGCTTGCCATAGCGTTTGCCCTGATAACGCTTGTCAATCATAATATGATTAACAAAATAGCACATCTTTCTGTAAAAATCTTTATTTTCAAATGATTCATGATCCAATATATCATAAGAATACATCAAAAACCCTACCACAACTCCATCAGCATAAATGGCAAAGGGGATAGTTGGATCGCCGTTTTCGTTCAACACATAAGCGTCTGCAATGCATCTGAGATTAGTAGTTAGTATAAAGTCTTTCTGGTTTTCTTCAACATCAAGCGCTATTACTTCATCTATGTTATCCCCGTCTATTTTTCGTAATTCAATCATCTTTTTATCTCCTCTCCTAAGACAAGCTACTTTTACACCTAGTCATAAATAAAATTTCCTTAATTAGAAATATACGGTATATAAATGTTCACCCCCGCAAACTCTTTTTCCTCTGTTGTTCCACAAAATAGGTCGTTTGTTGAATAATATAAAAGCTACCAAAGCGAGATTTGGGGCGTTTATAAAGATACCCCCAAAATTGAATCGGCAATGGCGATTAATATACACAAAAATGAAGATTGGAGACTATGGATTGCTGTTATAAATATGGGGGTTTTTGTTTTTGCCGTTATTTATACAGGTAAAGCTCTGATTCATTTTCTACAGGCCTTGAAAGGAAGAATTAATCCCGCAGAGTATCACCAAAATAGCTTAGAGACTAGATCATTAATTTTCTGGGGAACTATTGCTGAGAGAAAACATTATATGGATTTTAAAAATGAATTGGAAGCTGTCACAGATGAAGATACATTAAATGACCTTCGTTCTCAAGTTTATATTAATTCAAAGATCACAAAGACTAAATTTGAGATTTACAATAAAGGAGTCAAAGCACTGTCTGTAGGGGTTATTCTTCTCATTGTGTTCAAAATTTTAGGATTTATTCCAATCAAGTAGTACTCAATTCGTTCAAGAATCTGCCGGCCGAAGCCGAAGTGCGCTTCGAAGTGACGCCGCGAATCAAAATGGTCATAAGTGTTCCTGAAGATTGCTGGTATTAGCATCGTATTTCGAAAAAGAGTAGCGGCCATTTTTAATGTCCGTTGCTCTTTTTTTGTTGCCTGGGTTCTTGTGCTTCTTATTTCGTTTAAAAAACAATATCCTCCTTAGAACGGAAAGGAATGAACTATATACTTTTCACAAGGAATCCCCTTCTTTTTAGATGGGGATTATTTTCATTTTCAGAAAGCGAGGAATGGATAGTGGAAGAAAAAGAGACTCTGGTAAGAAAGAAGAAAAAGAAGCAGATGGGGAAAGCGGCGCTCATTGGGACAGTGGCTGCGGCGACCGCTATCACCAGCATGCCTATTGGGGAATTGGGGGTTATGAAAGCGGAAGCGTCTTCTGTGTTTGCAGGAGGAAGTGGGACAGCTGCCGATCCTTATTTAATCGAAAATGCAGAGCAGCTAAATGCCGTTAGAAACTTTTTATCGAGTAATTTTAAACTTACCAGAGATATAGACCTATCTGGAACCAATTGGGTTCCTATCGGAAATTATTCCTCTCAATACAAAGGAACGTTCGATGGGAATGGTCATACAATCAAAAACCTGACCATCAACTCCGAGATATATTATGTAGGTTTATTCGGATATGCACTCAGAGCAACGATTCGGGATCTCACACTTGAAAACCCATCAATCTATACTAGTGGTAATACTGTTGGCGCAGTCGCCGGTTATGCCGAGAGATCCAACATTGAACGGCCGATTCGACGCCTTCGATGGCGGAAATGGTGTTAATGAAGTCCATGTTGTCATTTTTAACTCTTATTTCATACGTGACTTCGTGATTTCCCGGCATGATGGATTTCGCATGGCTTTTTGCTGGGATATTTTATCTTTTTTCAGATAATAATACCCAACTTCCCCTCGTTCGTATTAAAGGGATATGATAAAATATAATTTAGTAAAAATATTTTTACTAACGGAGGGGAAGAGCATGAGTCTTTTGGATATTTATTTACAAAGGAACGGCAAAAAGCGGTACGATGTTTATAAAGAAACAGGACTTAGCCAGCAAATGCTCGCAAGTGTGAACAAAAAGAACGTAAGCAACTATTCGGTGAAAACGATCCAGGCTATTGCAAAGACAGTCCATAAAAATGAAGGCACTGTGCTCAATGAGCTTTTGACGTTGGAAAAGGCCAAGCCGATTTTCGAGGTGGAAAGCAAGGAAGATTTGTTGTTGGCATTAAAAAACAAGGAACCGCATATTTCCATCAAAGGGTCATACAAAAAAGAGATGGAGGAGTTTGCAGCAACCCAGATCTCGGAGACCGAAACACTTGGGCTGGAATTGGGTTCAGCCGGGCTCGTAAATGTTTTGGCTGAGGGGTTTTACCAGCTTTCCCATCTATTCAGCAAGCAAGATGAAGATCAGAGAAAGATTGAAAGCCAGCTGCGCCGCTATCAGATTAAAAGGGTGAATAATGAGGAATTTCTGCTGTCGCTGAAGCAGCTTGATTACTGACACGTGGAAGAAAGGGCTCTTGTTTATGTGAAAAAGCATTGACAGTTGAGGGAATCTCTTTTAAAGTAGCCTTAACGAAATGAACGGAAGGGTGACCCAATTAGATGAAGTACTAATCCTATTTGCAGAAAACAAGTATAGAAGGCATTTTATTGCGGGGCAAAGTCTGCTCTGTTTATTGCTGCCTTCTGGACGGTTTTCAGGATAGGATTGGTATTGTATAGCTGAACCATAAAGGAACAGTCTCTTTTTGGTATCCGTCTATAAGTATGCCTCCTATCCTGAGCGAAGATAGGGGGCATTTTTTGTCCCTAAAAAAGGGGATGGCAAAATGAGTCTACTGGAAGCACTTGGTATTAAACATTATATGGGGGATCGGCTGCTGCTCGACATTGAGCGGGTTGAGATTCACCAGAAAGAACGGATTGGGTTGGTCGGCAAGAACGGCAGCGGCAAGTCCACCTTATTGAATGTGTTGGCTGGAAAATTACGACCCGATCAAGGAACAATGAAGAGCCAAGTCCAGATTGAACTTCTGCCTCAGCTGAAAAGGCAGGACGCTGTCAAAAGCGGCGGTGAGATCACGCAGGAGTATATTACTAAGTCAATCGGCAAGGAGGCCGGGATTTTGCTGGCCGATGAGCCGACAACACATCTGGATAAAGAGCATATTGAATGGCTTGAGAAGAAACTATCGCACTGGCAAGGGGCTTTTGTCATTGTTTCACATGACAGGGCCTTCCTCGATGCATTGTGCACCACGATCTGGGAATTAGATGAAGGCCAAATCCATGAATATACAGGCAATTATTCGGCGTATGCAGCGCAGAAGGAAATGGAAATTGAACAAAAGAGAGCAGCATACGAACAGTATGAAGCTAAGAAAAGGCAGCTCATTGATGCCGTCAAGCTAAAAGAGAAAAAGGCGGAAAGAGCGACGAAAAAACCGAAGAACGTCAGCAGCTCTGAAGCGAGGATCACGGGTACCAAGCCGTACTTCGCCAAAAAGCAAAAGAAGATGCAAAAAACGGCAAAGGCTCTCGAAACCCGCTTGGAAAAGTTGGAGAAGGTTGAAAAAGTGAAGGAAGCCACCCCGCTCAAAATGAGCCTGCCCCATGAAGAATCCTTTAAAGGAAGAGTCATCCTCCGGGCAGAAAAATTAATGGGGGGCTTTGGAAAACGTGTGCTTTGGAGGGAAACGTCATTCCAGGTTTCGGGTGGTGATAAACTTGCCGTCATAGGGCCAAATGGGAGTGGGAAGACCACGTTGCTAAAGCACATCATCAGCGGAGGGACGGGCGTACAGCTCTCGCCTTCTGTAAAGTTCGGCTACTTCAGCCAAAATTTGAATGTCCTTGATACAGAGCGGACGATTTTAGAGAACGTCAGCATCAATTCGATCCAGTCTGAAACGGTTATACGCACTGTCTTGGCCAGGCTCGGCTTTTTTAGCGAAGATGTTCACAAGCCTGTCGGGGTACTCAGCGGCGGAGAGCGGGTAAAAACTGCACTCGCAAAGATCTTCGTCAGTGACTGCAACACTCTCATCCTCGATGAGCCAACAAACTTCCTGGATATCGATGCGGCTGCCGAACTGGAGTCGCTTCTGCAGGAGTATGAAGGGACAGTTCTGTTTGTCTCCCATGACCGCCGGTTTATTGAACATGTCGCGACTAAAATATTGGCGATTGACCAACAAACGCTAAAATTATTCGACGGCACCTACCCGCAATTTTTGGAGGCAAGCCGCCAGCAGAGCCGAAGTACTGTGGAAGATGATCGGCTCTTGATTGAAACGAAAATAACGGAAGTACTGAGCAGGCTGAGCATCGAACCGACTGAAGAGCTGGAAGCGGAGTTCCAGCGGCTCCTTAAGCAAAAAAGAGAGCTGGGATAAGGTTAGGAAGCGGGCGGAGAATGCTGTTTGCATTCTCCGCCTAGTAACTTGAGAAAGCTAAGGCGTCTGTCTATCCATTAATCAAACGTCTGATTAACGGAAACTGCACGCCCCTTCGAAAAAGATGCAGTATGGGATAAAGGGGGAAAGACTAGGAAGGGAACAAAGCAAAAAAAAACGGAGAAAGAACGAAACGGTTCCGTTCATTTTGATTTGTTGCCGGAGTGCTTCATTTGTTTTCCTTTTTGGATCGTTCTTGCGCTTCGGTTTGATATCTTTCAGGAAAAACGAAAATTTTGAAAAGTATTGTGTTCTTATAGCAGAATCTATACAATTGAGATTGATTATCATTTGAATCCAATACATATTTAGGAGGAACTTCTTTGCTGGCACGATTCTTTTCTTATTACCGGCCATATAAATGGCTGTTTTTTCTTGATTTCTCAGCGGCCATCATTGTTGGAGTACTGGAGCTCGCGTTTCCGCTTGCAGTTAATCAAGTAATTGACCGACTGCTGCCGAAGGGGGATTGGGCTGTCATTCTTCTCGCCTGCGCAGCTCTGCTGATGATTTATCTGCTGAATACCGGGTTGCATTACATCGTAACGTATTGGGGACATATGCTCGGGATTAACATTGAGACCGATATGCGCCAAAAACTCTTTACCCATATGCAGAAACTCTCTTTCAGCCACTATGATAACAATAAGACAGGCCACAGTATTTCCCGGCTTACGAAAGACCTGGAAGAGATAGGCGAGGTAGCGCATCACGGTCCGGAGGATGTTTTCGTTGCGGTGATGACGTTGATCGGCTCGTTTGTCTTGATGGTGAATATCAACTGGAAGCTTGCGGTCCTTTCTTTTGTCGTCATACCCGTTCTGATTGTCTGTGCTATATACTTCAATAAAAAAATGACACAGACATTCCGCAGGATGTTCCAGGACGTAGCTGAAATCAACTCGCGGGTGGAGGACAGCATCGGGGGTATCCGGGTTGTCCAAGCTTTTGCAAATGAGAAATATGAGCAGAAAAAGTTCGAGAACAACAACCAAGGCTACCGCCTGACAAAACTTCAATCGTATAAAATCATGGCGCAAAACGTAACGGTCAATTATCTGCTGATGCGGGTCATAACATTGTTCACCCTTTTGTTCGGAACCTTTTTTGTCATTACCGGTGCTTTGACATACGGGGAATTCGTTGCTTTCATCTTGCTTTCCAATATTCTGATCGGACCGATCCAGAAGATCAATGCGGTGATCGAAAGTTATCCAAAAGGGATTGCTGGGTTTAAAAGATATACGGAAATCATGGATACGGAGCCGGAAATCCTTGACGCCGATGACGCGGTTGACATTGAATTGGACGGGCTGATTCGTTATGATGATGTCACTTTCGGATATGAAGGGAAAAAGCCGGTCCTCGATAAAATCAATTTGTCGATTCTGCCAGGGGAGACGGTCGCGTTTGTCGGCCCTTCCGGTGCTGGAAAGACGACGCTATGCAGCCTGCTCCCGAGATTCTATGAAATTCAGAGGGGTGCGATCACCATTAATGGAACAGATATCCGCAATATCAAACTTTCTTCCCTTCGCGGTCAGATCGGCATAGTGCAGCAGGACGTCTTCCTCTTTTCCGGCAGTATCCGAGAAAACATCGCGTATGGAAACCTGCAGGCAGAGGATGCGGAGATTATGGAAGCGGCACGAAAAGCGCGGCTTGATGATTTCATCGCTGAACAGCCGGAAGGGCTGGATACGGTGATCGGGGAGCGCGGAGTCAAACTGTCCGGCGGCCAGAAGCAGAGGCTCGCCATCGCCCGCATGTTCCTGAAAAACCCGCCGATCCTGATTTTGGATGAGGCGACATCAGCCCTTGATACGGAAACCGAGGCGGCGATCCAGAAGTCGCTTGAGGAACTTGCAGCCGGCAGGACGACTCTTGTCATTGCCCACCGTTTGGCAACGATTAAAAACGCCGACCGAATTCTCGTCGTTACAAGTGAAGGGATTGCCGAGCAAGGGAGCCACCAAGAACTCCTTAACAGAGAAGGGATATACAGCCGTCTGCATGAGGCTCAATTCGGGTGAAGGAGCAGGATATGAGTAAACAACTGCATGAAATGATTGAGAAGTTATCGGAAAAAGAGGCGAAGTTTTTGCTGTTCAGCACGCTGAATGCACTGGAAAGCGGGCGAGAGACCCATACAGACCCGGGCGAAACGATCAGTGATCTGCATACAATGCTTGACAGTTTACTGCGTTCTGAAAAATCGGGGGATGCGGATTTTGAGGCAATCCATCTTGTTTGCGGTGAAGCGGCCGGCGGCTCGCTCCGTGTTGGACTGGGAAGAGAGAATAAAGTCATTCCGTATCCCGACTTCTTCGCCGTCGGTCCAATACAGCAGCTTCATCAGGAAGAGGGACGGCGACACCGGCATGAATGGTTAAAAAACCACATGAATGATGAATGGGATTATTATGCAGACGAGTATGAAGGAAAGATAGCCGAATTTTTGTCTGAACTGCAAAGACTTCCGGAAACCGTCCCCCTCATTGTTTGGACCGGCGAAAATGCTGACGAGCAGACGGGGATGCGCTATTTCCTTTATTTGCTCAGAGGCAGGAAGAACGCAATCCGGTTGATCAACAGTTCCTGCCTCTGCAGGGAAATGTTCAATACAAACGAGTACCAGCGCTCCTTTGCTCATACAGGCGAATCTGCGCCTGAGGAGCTAAAAAAGGTTTTCACGACAAAGGTAAGCGAACCTTTAGCGTTGTCGGAAAGAGAACACTATGAAAAAGAATGGCTGCTGCTCGCCGAACAAAAGGAAGTGACCAGAATTTGGAGGGATGGCCGTATAATAGCGGTGCCTGAAAATCATTTTGATTCTTTGCTCCTAGAAGCGGTCGAGAGGCATGACGGTGGTTTTGTCAAAGCCGCCAGAGCAATCGGGGAAGTGCTTGGCGAGACAGAGGATATTGTCGGTGATGAATTTCTTGAATACCGGCTCAGGAGCCTTGTGTCTGATGGCTATCTTGAACTGCAGGGCGACCCTAAAGCGATGCGCTATTATAGTGTGAAAGTCCGTTAATCAAACGATTGATTAGCCCCGACATGCGATTGATAATTCCCTCCCTTTGGGAAATCCTAAAAGGGAAGGGAGGGAAACAAATGACCAAGCCGAGACATAGCCGCAATCAATTTGCATCCAACCAGGGAGGCACGCCCCCGACGAACTTTGATGCTAACAAAGGCAGGAAGATGCAGGATAAATCAGGTGAACACGCACAAGTGATTCAGACAAAAGGTGAATAATGCATGATAAAAAACAGGAAGCACAATGCTTTCTGTTTTTTTACTGAGCAAATCAAACGCAGTTGTGACCAATTGTGCTTTTATGATTGATTTGTACCTAATAATGGAATTAATATGGTTGGAATGGAGATAGTAGGGAGTAATGAATAATGGAGGAGGCCGTCATGGAAAGCAATCATCATGCAATTCGGTTGACGTCTGCAGAAATCTCCTATTTATGGAGTTCTTATATGGCCGACACCATGTCAGCTTGTGTGTTGAGTCATTTTCGTCAGCATGTGGATGATGTTGACATTAAACGTATGGTTGAGCACGCGCTTGATATCAGCCGCCAGCATGCTGGAACAATCGGTGACATTTTTCGCAGTGAAGGGATTGCAATGCCACAAGGGTTTGGCGAACAGGATGTCAATTTGGATGCCGGGCGGCTATTTTCAGATACCTTTTATTTATATTATCTGGAGAATATGACGAAGGGCGGTTTTGTTACATACGGTGGTGTTCTCACATCCACGTACCGCAGTGATATCCGCTCTTATTATACCAAGTGCCTGTTGTCCAATCTTGAGCTGAACAATGAGGTTATCTCCATGCAGCTGGAGAAGGGGATTGCTGTCCGTCCGCCTGCGATCCCCTATCCGAAACAAGTGGAATTTGTCCAAAAGCAATCTTTTCTGTGGGAGGGGCTCGGGAAACGGCCGCTGACAGGTATTGAGATTGCCTGCCTTTATACGAACATTAAAACAAACCAGCTCGGCACAAGTATCGCGATAGCCTTCAGCCAGGTAGTTCAGTCGAAAAAGGTGAGGGAGCTTATTCTGAGAGGCAAGAAGATTGCCCAGAAACATATCACGGTCATGTCTGATTACCTGGAGAAACAGGATTTGCCGGTCACCGCTTCATTTGAACAGGATGTGACCGAGTCGCAAGAGTCTCCTTTTTCGGACAAGCTGATGCTCTATCATTTTGGCATCATGAATTATGCGGGTATCGGGAACTATGGCCTTGCAATATCCCAAAGTCAGCACAGTGATCTGATCATTGACTTTACAAGGTTGATGTTGGAGAGTCAAAAGTTTTCAGAGGACGGAGTGAACATCATGGTGGAAAACAAGTGGTTGGAGCAGCCGCCACTCGCTGCGGACCGGGAAGATCTGGCAAAGGGCTGATAGAAAATGGACCCTCTCCAATCTGGAAAGGAGTCCATTCGTTTATCCAAATATCTCGCCCCCATTCACATGAAGAGTCTGTCCGGTGACAAAACGGGAGTCATCAGATGCAAGATAGACGAAGGCTGGTGCTATTTCAAAAGGTTGCCCGTAGCGATCCATCGGATTATCAGCCAGCGCAACCTCATCCGCCGAAAAACTTGCAGGGATCAAAGGCGTCCAAATCCGTCCCGGGGCAATCGCGTTCACGCGTATCCCTTGAGGCACGAGGTTTCTGGCAAGCGCTCTAGTGAAGCCGATTACAGCTCCTTTTGTCGCCGTGTAGTCAATGAGCTGGTCGTTTCCCGCGAATGGTACAACAGAAGCCGTATTGATGATGGAGCTCCCAGCCTGCAAATGGCGGAGGGCTTCCCTCGTTGTATAGAAATGCGAGTAAATATTCACTTTGAACGTTTCATCAAATTGCTCATCAGTAATATCTAGGAGACTCAGCTGCTGGAATTGGATGCCGACATGATTGCATAAAACATCCAGGTGTCCAAATGAAGAAACCGTTTTTTCTACAATATTTGCACAATGTTCCTTTTCCCGAAGATCACCGGGCAAAAGAATACAGTGCTGGCCCAATTCTTCAATCCTCTGTTTTGTACGGTTTGCATCATTATGTTCATCAAGATAGGAAATGGCAACATCAGCGCCTTCCTTGGCGAAGGCGATTGCCGCTGCCGCTCCCATTCCGCTGTCCCCGCCTGTAATCAATGCCGCCTTTCCGGTGAGTTTTCCGCTTCCCAGATAATTCGGGTTTTCGATAATCGGTCTTGGGACCATCAGTTCCTCTAAACCGGGTTGCCGAAACTGCCTCTGCTCTGGGACGGTGATTGCTCTTTCCTCATATCGTGTGATTTTTCCATAATTCGGTTGAAGCGGATACTTGCCTCCATTGGCCATCCTATTGCCTCCCTTTGGGATTGATCATAGGATTACAGTATGGAAAATGGGCAGGGATGTGCAGGAACTCTCCGAGAGTTAGAGGAGTAGGATAAGAGAGATCAGGGGAGGGGGACAGGTATGCAATATTATTACAATCCGGAAGTGAAGTTTCTGCTGATGAACCGTTGCAGGGAAAAACCGAGAATCCAATATGCCGCATCTAATACGGAGATTTTGGCACCTTGCATTGGCAAACGGCCTCCTTTTTATGTGAATCCTGTATATGAAAGCTGGATGCCTATTATATAGCAAGAAAAACGGGAACTGCCGCCGGCAGTTCCCGTTTTTTCATGAATCAAGGCTTTAAAAAGTCAGGCTTCATAAAGCTTGGATTTGGATATTTATAAAAGCCTTCGCCTGTTGCGCGGCCTAGTTTTCCTTTGTCGATATACTCGGTTTTCATCACTTCGGCCAATTTTTTGTATTCCGGATTTCCGGTTGCTTCCGCTTTTGCAAGCGTAATATTGTATGCTGTTGTCAGACCGACGATATCGAGGATGGCAAACGGGCCGAGTGGTGCGCCAGTGCCGACCATCCATGTTTTATCAATCGTTTCTGGATCGGCAATTTCCCTAACGAGCAGAATTTGGGCTGCATCCAATAGAGGTACCAATAACGAGTTCAGAATATAGCCTGGCTGTTCTTTGTGCAGGGGCAGCGCCACCATTCCAATTGCCTTGGCAAATTCAATAACCTCATCAAAAACCTTCATATCGGTTCCCGGATGTTTCATGATTTCTGCGGTATTGTTCTTCCAGATCTCATTTGCAAAGTGAAGGGCGAGGAATTTTTCCGGACGTCCCGTCGCTTCAGCGAACTGGCTTGGCAACAATGTCGAAGAATTGGAGGCAAAAACTGTTTTCTCTGGAGCGACTTTTCCTAGCTTTTCATAAAAATCAACCTTAATTTTAACAACTTCTGGAATGGCTTCGATGACAAGATCGGCATCTGCAGCCGCTTCAGCAAGATCGCTGCTAAAGGAAATTCGGTCTTTTGCCGCATTCACTTCCTCTTCGGTCGCATTCAAATCTTTTTGGTAACTTGGCATCAGCTTTTCAATTCTTTCTTTTGCCTGCTCCAGTGCTTGGTCATTAATGTCGTAGATAAACACTTGGAATCCTTTGAAAGCAGTTTGATACGCAATTTGACTGCCGAGCACGCCGCTGCCTGCTACAGTGATGTTTTTGAAATTCATGGTAATCTCTCCTTTGCGTGTTGATGAAGAAAGTGATAGCAATAACTTCCTATATTCTAAACCTCTTTCCTAGGAAAAAGAAACTATAATGCTCCGGGAAAAAAAGCGACAGGGACAATGCAGGAAGCAATTGGGCAGAAAGACTATTCCTTTTCTGCCTCTTTATGCCTACAGTTACCTCCCCAATTTTGTGGAAAAACATTGGTCCCTGTACAAAGTGGAAAGCGTAAAGGAAATCGATTTCCTTAAATTATATTAAATTTTCAAATATTTGATTGATTTAAAGAGTAAATTTGATTATTATGAGAATAAGAAAGCGGTTTCCCTCATAATTTAGAGCATCTCCTCTCTGTTTTAAGAAACCGGTTTCCTTCACCGAAGGAAAAAGGAGGTATCTGAAGGGCAAGTGATAGGTGTTCAGCGTTTCTAAATTCCTCACAAACCATTAAAGGGGGCAGTCCAATGAGAAGGATCAAGAAACTGTTGGTGACTGGAATCGTTGCAGTATTTATGTTTTCGCTTGTTGCATGCAGCAGCGGGGACGGGGATAAAAAAGCCTCGTCAGACGCAAAAGACGGAGATGTGACGTTGAGTTTCTGGGTATTCGGAGCGACCAATTATGAAGATATGGCCAAACAATATGAGAAGGAACATCCGGGCGTAAAGATCAAGGTGAAGACTTCTGAAACCGATGATCATCACAATAGCTTATTTACAGCCCTTTCAGCCGGCAGTGGAGCCCCTGATATTGCGATGCTGGAAATCGACCAGCTGGATCGATTTAAGGAGGCGCAAGACCGATTCGTGAACTTGTATGATGTCGGTGCGAGTGAAGTACAGGACGAATATTTAGACTGGAAATGGAAAATTGGCGAAAACAGCGGCGGGGATTTCCTCTTTGGATTGCCGACTGATATCGGCCCGAAAGCGATGTATTACAGGCAGGATATTTTTGAAGAAGCGGGACTGCCGACCGAGCCGGAAGAAGTGGAAAAGGCGATTAAAACGAAAGATGATTTTATCAAAGCCGGCCAGCTCGTGAAAGAGAAAACAGGAAAACCGTTTTTGGACAGCATGGAAATGGCGTACCGGGCCATTATTGACGGGGCAGAACAAAGCTTTTTCGACGAGAAAGGCAATTTGCTGATTGAAGAGGACGGAAATGCCGTTAAGCAGGCATATGATATGGCAGTGGAATTGAATCAGCTTGGCCTTGTCGGTGAATATGACATGTGGACGCCTGAATGGGGAAATGCCGTCAACAACGGCGACTTTGCTATTGAACTGGGAGCAGCCTGGCTAAAAGGCTGGATGAAAGATAATGCACCGGAAGCAGATGGGAAGTTCAGGGTTGCAACGTTGCCGGCAGAATTCGCCGGAAACTGGGGAGGTTCTTATATCGCCATCCCGAAAGAAACGAAACATGCAGAACAAGCCTATGAATTCGTAAAGTGGCTTGTGTCACCTGAAGGCCAGCTCCAGTCATTCCAAAGTGATGCCGGTTTGTTCCCTTCCGCTCCGGCTGTATATGAGATGGAAGAATTCAAAAATACAAAAGATGAGTTTTTTGGCGGACAGAGCACAGCGCAGTATTTTGCCAATGCCGCTCAGGACATCAGTTTTGTCTACAAAGGAACGAAATACAAGCCTGCTAACGATGAAGTGCTGAATGCGATGAAAAATGTCCAGCAGGGAGCAGACCCCGAGAAAGAATGGAAAGCAGCGGTTGATAGAATTAAGGCGCTTATTGACAGATAAGCAAACTTTCGCCTTGATGCAGCATGCATACTGCTGCTGCATCAAGGAAATGAAAGGAAGGGGAGAAAATGGTATTTAACAAAAAATATCGATCGGAGCAATCAAAAGACAAAATCAGTGCTTACTTGTACATCTCGCCTTTCTTCATCATTTTTGCCATCATCGGACTGTACCCTGCTATTTTCAGTCTTTATCTCGCCTTCCAAAAGTGGAATGGACTTGGAGAAATGACGTACGTCGGGCTCCGCAATTTCAGCGTCGTCCTTCATGATCCGTTATTCTGGAAATCCCTGTACAACACAGTGGTCATGGGAATTATGGGTACCGCTCCTCAGATCGCAGTAGGCATTGTTTTGGCGTTTATCCTGAATCAAACCTATCTGAAGTTCAAAAATACATTCCGGGCCATCATTTTCCTGCCCTATATTACCTCGATGGTGGCGGTAGCATTGGTTTTCGGTGTTTTTTTCAGCAGCAATGATACGGCGCTTGCCAACTATATCCTCCATCTATTCGGGATGGATTCGGTTGCTTGGAAAACGAGCGAGTGGGGGGCTAAAATAGCCATTTCCATCATGGTCTTCTGGCGCTGGATAGGCTACAATACGATCATTTACTTGGCCGGATTGCAAAGTATACCCAAGGACCTATATGAAGCTGCCCGGATTGATGGCGCGAGCATTGTCCAGCAGCTGCGGTTTATTACCATTCCTCTGCTAAAACCGTTCATTGTGCTGACGGTATTCTTTTCAACAGTTGGTGCCCTGCAGTTGTTTACAGAGCCAACCGTTTTCCTCGGTACACAGGCTTTCAGCAGAACTGAGGCGATGACGGTTGTCATGTACTTGTATCGGGACGCCTTCAGCTTGCAATCTTTCGGAACCGGTTCAGCGACAGCAGTAATACTCCTGCTGATAATCGTTGTTGCTTCGGCAATCAATACGTATTTGACATCCGGTGTCGGCAAGGGAGGGAGGAAGGATAAATGAAGAATGATTATCAGAAAAAGAGGTTTAGCATCCGGCAAATTTTCATGTACGGTTTTTTGCTTCTTCTCTCCTTTTTTTCAATTTTTCCTTTCTATTGGATGTTCATCATGGCAACGAGGCCAAGCGCAGCTTATAATTCCATTCCGCCGACCGTAACACCGGGTGATCGGCTCGTTGCGAATTTCCAAGCAGTGCTTGATAAGATCCCTTTTTTCGGGGCGATGCTCAATTCATTGATTGTCTGTTTGGTTGTGACGATCGTCGTCCTGCTGATCAGTTCGCTTGCCGGGTTTGCATTTGCCAAGTTTAAATTTCCCGGCAAAAACATTTTCTTTTACAGTATTTTGCTGACAATGATCATCCCGCCGCAGCTTGGCTTGATCCCTCAATATTACTTGGTCGCAAAGTTCGGCTTGCTCGATACGTTGTTTGGGGCGATGATCATTTTCTTTCTAAATCCGCTTGGCATATTCTTGATGCGCCAATACATTTCACAATCCGTTTCTGACGAACTGATTGAAGCGGCAAAGCTGGACGGCTGTTCCAATTTCAGAATTTACCGGAGTGTCGTGCTGCCAATCATTTTGCCAGCATTTGCCACACTCGGGATTATCGTATTCACGGCAACATGGGGAGAGTTTTTATGGCAATTTACTGTCCTGAGAGATCCGGATATGTATACAATACAGGTAGCTCTCTCTTCAATGAACACAACAAGCAATACAGATTTCGGAATGATGATGTCGGGCGTGTTCTGGGCAACAGCCCCTCTGGTCATTGTATTCTTAATGTTCAACAAACTGTTCATTTCAAGCATCACCGAGGGATCGGTAAAGTGAGAGTATTAACGGATGACAAGAGGTTGAGGTATGAAACTGACAATAAAAGATATTGCAAATATGGCCGGTGTTTCTCCGGGTACCGTCTCGAAAGTCATTAATAATACAGGGAATATCAGTAAAAAGACCATTGAAAAAGTGCAGGATATTATTGAAGTGACCGGCTACCAGCCGACTTTTTCGGCAAAGTCGCTGGCAACGAAAAAATCCAATTTGATCGGCTTGATTTATGCCGGTGATATTCATGCCGAATTGAATCACCCTTTTTTTAACACAGTAGTCAGCACCTTTAAAAATTCTATCGGCAATTTAGGCTATGATATTTTGATTTTTTCCAATAGCAACTTCCGCGGAGGGAAGCAGGATTATTTGGCCCGTTGCAAGCATTTCCAACTGGATGGGTGCCTGATTATAGCCGGTGACAAGATTGAAGAAGCGACACATGAATTGGACCAGAGTGATATTCCTTGCGTTGGGATCGATATCGCTTTGGCAGGCCCTCGTTCGAGCTATGTGACTACAGACAACCGTAAAGTCTCCGAAGAGGTCGTCACCTATTTTTACATGAATCAGGTGAAGGAGGTTGCTTTCATTGGAGGACCGGATTATTCGATCGTTTCCAATATTCGTAAAGAAAGCTTTATCCGTCATATGAACCAATTTGGAATGACGTTATATGATCATTGGATCCAGCATGGGGATTATTTTGAAGACAGCGGGTATGAGGCGATGAAAAAGATTTTGGCTCAAGCCCCATTTCCGCAAGCTGTCTTCACAGCATCTGACATGATGGCCCTGGGAGCGCTAAGGGCGATCAAGGAAAGCGGTTTGCGTGTTCCCGAGGATATCAAGCTGGTTGGCTGTGACGATATCGAGGCATGTCGCTACAGCGATCCACCACTTGCTACAGTCAAGCAGGATAAGGAGAAGATGGGCAAGCTCTCTGCATATATGCTGCATGATTTAATCAATGGAACAGGGCAGGCGAACTCATCAGTAATGGTTGATCCTGAATTGCTGATCAGACGTTCCTGCAAAATGTAGCTGAGTTGGGCGAAAGACAAAAGGTCTGGGGTGGGAAGATGAAACAGTACTTAGCAGCAGATATAGGCGGCACCTTTATTAAATACGGAGTTGTTACTGCTGAAGGGGACATACTTGAATCCGGAAAGGTAAAAACACCAAAAGAACTTGATGGATTATTGATGTTTTTAGAAGAGCTTTATCATTCACACCAACAAGTTGAGGGGCTGGCGCTCAGCTGTCCAGGCGCTGTCTCCAATTCGGGGGTTATTTATGGAACAAGTGCGCTTCCGTATTTGCATGGCCCGAACATCAAACAATTGATCACACAAAGAATGCCGATCCCAGTCTATATGGAAAATGACGCAAACTGTGCAGGACATGCGGAAATATGGAAAGGGAATGGAAAAGGGAAGAAGGATGTTCTTGTTGTCGTAATCGGCACCGGAATCGGGGGTGCTGTCATCAAGGACGGAAAGCTGCATAAAGGTACCAATCTGCATGGCGGGGAGTTTGGATATATGGTGATTGATAAAGATGCAGCAGGGAACCCCGAAACCTGGAGCATTGCGGCCTCCACAGTGGCCTTGGTGAAGGAGACGGCCCGATTGAAAAAGATGCGCGAAGAAGATTTGACAGGAGAAGAGATATTCGGGCTTGCTGAAAGAGGCGATAAGATCTGCAAGGATGCAGTGGACCGCTTCTACCGGCTGAACGCCCTGGGAATTTATAATTTGCAGTACTTATATGACCCGGAAGTCATTTTAATCGGCGGGGGAATCAGCACGAGAGAAGAGCTGATTGAAGGGCTGAATATCAAGCTGGATGAATTGCTGGCCAAAATCCCCGCTGCGACAGTGAAGCCAGTTATAGATGTTTGCTTGTTCCGTCAGCATGCCAATTTGCTGGGAGCTGTTTATGGAATGATGGATGAATCGAATGCATGGCTGGAAATTGAATAAGAGGGAGTTGAAGCAATGGACCGCCTGAAATTAGATCCGTTTCCGGGTGATTTTCTTTGGGGATCAGCCTCTGCCGCCTATCAGGTTGAAGGAGCCTGGGATGAGGATGGAAAGGGGCGTCGGTCTGGGACCGATTCTCGAAAATAGAAGGAAAAACATTTAAAGGGACGAATGGGGATGTAGCTGTCGACCACTACCACCGCTATAAGGAGGACATTGCCCTGATGGCGGAGATGGGATTGAAAGCTTATCGCTTTTCCGTCGCCTGGAGCAGGGTGCTGCCGCTGGGGAAGGGTAATATAAACGAAGCAGGGATTTCATTCTATGAAAATATGATTGACGAGCTTCTCAAACATGGAATTGAACCGATCCTCACCCTCTATCACTGGGATTTGCCCCAGGCACTGCAAGATGAATATGGAGGCTGGGAGTCAAGGGAAATCATTAAGGACTTCAGTGATTATTGCGCAGTTTTGTTTCACCGTTTTAAAGATAAGGTGAAGTATTGGGTCACCTTAAATGAACAAAACATTTTTATCCGTCACGGCTATGAAGAAGGAAGTCATCCTCCGGGTGTCCGCGATAGAAAGCGGATGTACGAGGCGAATCACATCGCGAACTTGGCGAATGCGGCTGCCATCCAAACCTTCAGAAAGATCATACCTGCGGGGAAGATCGGACCGAGCTTTGCCTATGGGCCTGCCTATTCGTTTTCCAGTAATCCATTGGATGTTTTGGCTGCGGAAAACGCAGAGGAGTTTAACAATTTGTGGTGGCTCGATGTATACGGATGGGGGACCTATCCGCAGGCTATCTGGAAGTACCTCGAAGAACAAAATTTAACTCCGACCGTGCAGGATGGAGACATGGAAATGCTAACGGAGGCAAAACCGGATTTTATCGGGGTGAACTATTACCAAACAGCAACTTTTGCGTTCAGCCTCGCAGGAGAGCAATTCGCTTCAGGTAAGGAAAATCATAATGGAAAGAAAGGGAACTTCGTAGAGAGCGGAGAGGCAGGACTGTTTAAACGGAAAAGAAACCCCTATATCGAAACGACAAACTGGGATTGGGAAATTGACCCAGTTGGCCTAAGAATTGGGCTGAGAAGGATATCAAGTCGATATCATCTGCCGGTACTCGTTACCGAAAATGGCTTGGGAGAGTTCGATAAGCTGGAGGAAGGTGACGTAGTCAATGATGATTATCGGATTGACTTTATCCGGGCTCATATCGACCAATTACAGGCCGCCATTTCTGATGGAGTGGACCTGCTCGGGTACTGCACTTGGTCCTTCACCGACTTGCTCAGCTGGCTGAATGGCTATCAAAAACGTTACGGATTCGTCTACATCGACCGGGATGAGCTAGACGAAAAAGAGCTAAGAAGAATCAAGAAAAAGAGCTTCCGCTGGTACAGCGAGGTGATCAAAACCAACGGAGAGAATCGCTGATGGCAGCGGGCAAATGATGGAATCCATCATTTGCCCTTTTTTATATTGTTCCATAGGAATATATTACCATCACCCGAGCAGCGTCTCTGTATACTTAGTTCTAGGTTTTTCATACAGATCTCAGTCTTTGGAATCAATTTTTCAGAAAAGTAAACATTTGTGTATTTGTCACTATTTTCAAATATTTACCCCCTTGTTACGATGAAGCTGCAAGAAGAAAAAGGACAAGGGGGAAAAATGTTGAGGAGAAAAACAGAGCAAAAAAAGTGGTTCAGTTCCTTTCTGATTCTTATGATGGTGCTGTCCTTGTTAGCGCCGATGTCGGCATTCGCAAATGAAGGAAATGCTGCTGAAGAGACTTCGGCCGCGCCATTCAAGCAGAGTGTTCAGCAGGAAGGCCGCTTGCAGGAAAAGGCGGCTATTGCGGAACAGCTGAATCTGCTTGGCGGGGAGGCGCGGATACACGAGGAATTGAAGCGTGTATCCGGAAATGAGCAAGTATCGGTCATCATTCATTTGTCGGAGAAGTCCCCCGCTTTAGAGAACGGGATCAAAGGGCTGAAAGGCAAGAAAATGAGCAGCAGTGAAATGAATGCTGTAAAACAGAAAGTCAAAAGCCAACAGACATTGGTTAAAAAACAGATGGTGACAAAAGGGATCAAGTTTGCTGAAGGGTACTCATTCGATACAGTCTTAAACGGACTGTCCGGGAAAGTAAAGGCCGACGACCTTCAAAAGCTGCTGGAGATCGAGGGCATCACTCTTATTGAGCCGGATGCAGAAGTGCATGCGCTTGAGTCAAAGCCGGCCGGCAAGCTGGAAAAGCCTGTCCAGGACACCGGAACATTGAAACAAAAAGGCAATGATATGGATGTGAAGATGGACACAAGCATCTCCTTCCTTGGAATCGAGAAGCTTTGGGCGGAAGGATATGAAGGCCAGGGCATCAAGGTCGCTGTCCTGGATACAGGCATTGATGCGGATCATCCTGAATTCAGAGGCATTTACAAAGGCGGAAAGAACTTTGTTCCGCATACTGGAACGGATTACGCCCGCCCTCGTGCGGATGATGATGCATCCGAAACGTCCCCATTGGACAGGCCGGCGAACCGTCCTGAGTTCAATAGCAATGGAAGCTCGTTTTACACATCTCACGGCACCCACGTGGCAGGGACGATTGCCGCAATTGGTGATAATCCGTACGGCATCAAGGGGATTGCGCCTAAGGTTGATCTATATGCCTATCGTGTACTCGGAGCGTATGGAAGCGGATCAACTTCCGGGATCATCAAGGCGATCGACACGGCTGTCACTGAAGGGATGGACGTCATTAACCTATCGCTTGGCGGCGGCTCGAACAGCGAAACGGACGGCGCATCGTTCGCCATTAACAATGCGATGCTAGCTGGAACAATTTCCGTAATCGCGACAGGAAACTCCGGTCCGAACCGCGGAACAATCGGTACGCCGGCAACTTCCCGCCTGGGGATCGGGGTCGGCAATACGACAAACCCTGAAGCGCATTACCGTGCGCAAGTTAATGTGACGGCTGGAGAGTTCAAGCTTTCCAAAACAGTTGACCTGATGGCATCAATGTTCGGCGTCCACCCGGCGGAACAATTGGATGGCGAATATCCAATCGTTGCCGTGCCGGGAGCAGGCAAGGCTGAGGATTACACCGGACTTGATGTGAATGGAAAGGTTGCCCTCGTATCCCGAGGTGATATTCCTTTCGTTGAAAAAATCGAATATGCGAAGAAAAATGGTGCCGTTGCAGTACTTATCCATAATTTTGCAGGAGGATCAAATGCGCCTGGAAAATCGGATGTGTTTCTTGGCGATGCCTTTGAGTTTATTCCTTCTTTTGATGTATCCCAAACGGATGGGGAAGCCATCAGGGAGGCAGTGAAGGGCCAAGATGGAAAAGTAACCTTCTCCGCCTTTGAAAAGAGCATGACAGAAGGCGACGCAGTGAATGATTCCAGCTCCCGCGGACCATCCACCCCGAACTTTGACATCAAGCCGGACGTGACGGCACCTGGAACGAACATCATGTCAACGATTCCGATGTACAAAGCGGATTTCCCAGAGGCGACTTATGAAGAAGCCTACACAAGAAAGACCGGTACATCCATGGCAACGCCGCATGTGGCAGGGATCGCGGCGCTTGTGAAGCAGGCAAATCCGAGTTGGAGCGCATTTGACGTGAAAGTTGCACTCTCTAATACTGCCAAACTATTGGATACAGCGAAATACGATGTTTTTTCTCAAGGAGCTGGCCGTGTTCAGCCTTATGCGGCTGCACATCCTGATCTTTTGGCTTATGCGCTTGACAAGGCGGATAATGACGGGCAGACGGTTGATAACCAGAAGGGAACTGTGACATTCGGTCCGCAGTCTCTGGAAAAAGACTTGTCCGTAACCAAGCAGATTATGGTGAAAAGCCCATCCGGCAAAGGCGGCAGCTATGAGGCGACGGTACAGGTGACAAAAAGTTTCGGAGATGCGGCGGTTACTGTGGACAAGCCAAGTTTCACGCTGTCCGGCGAGCAAATATTGAATGTCACCTTGACAGCATCGAAGGCAGCTGCCAAGTCCGGTGATGAAATTCTCGGTTACATTCATATTAAAGGAAACGGGTCGGAGATTTCCCTTCCATTCGCGGCTGATTTCGGCGGTGCTGCGGCGGCTCAGATTAAGGATCTGAAAATCTCAGAATCGGATCTATCTTTTGACGGTGATGGCGTGAAGGACGAAGCAATGCTCACCTTTAGGATCACCGGAGATGTCGGTACTAACTTCATCGAGCTGTGGAATGTAATGGATCCGGAAGGCGGAGTATACGGCGATGGCTATATCGGCTATCTTCACGCTGCCTCAAGCCTGGCAGCGGGTTCATACCAGCTGGCTATTAAAGGACAGTATTTCCCGTGGTCAGGAGATCCACAGACAAAAATACCAGATGGGTTGTATACCGTTGATTTTACTGCTGAATCGTCTTCTGGCGTAGTGAGCGATTATGCAGGGCCGGTTACTGTCAAATCGGAGGCCGGCACCGTTGAGGGCGACATTACGGGCAATACAGTGAGAGGAAAGATTGATGATTTATACGTACAGTATCAGCAGGAGCTGGAAAAATACGGGCTCGGCTATGATCTCAATACAAAGCTGAAAGCCGTTTATGAAGTGAAGGAAGAAGAGGAAATAAAGGCATCAGGTCCGGTTCAATTGGCTCAAGACGGCAGCTTCTCTTTTGAACTGGAAACGCTGGACAAAGCGAAAAACAGTGTCATTGTAAAATATGAAGACGCAGCAGGCAATAAAGCGGAAAAGGTCATTTACAAAGCAGGAGACCAAAAGGGGCCAGAGTACAAGGTGAGCGACGACAAGCTTTCCTTGAAAGCTGGTGAGACGGCACAGCTTACGGTAACAGAAACGACTGTAAAGCCGGATGGAACCACTGAGGAGAAGGATGTAACAGGGGAAGCGAAGTTTGAAACGGCAGATGCGAAGGTCGCTACTGTCGAAGGCGGAAAAGTGACCGCTGAAGGCGCAGGGAAAACGGAAATTACTGTCACATACAAAGAATTCAAGGCGACGGTCACAGTAGAAGTCAAGGCGGTTGATGGCGGGGATCAAGTGACTTACTCCGTCAGCAAGACGAGCCTCACACTCGGCGTCGGCCAGCAGGAACAGCTGATCGTAACCGAGACAAAAGTGAAGCCGGATGGCACGGTAATTGAAAAAGACGTAACAGATACCGGTAAATACAATGTTGTCAATAATAGCATCGCTACGATTCATAAGGGGCTTGTCACGGCAAAAGCAACGGGCAAAACCCAGGCTCGTGTCATGATTCCTGGGCAGGAAACCATCCTTGTCTATCTGGAAGTGAAGGAACTTCCGCAGGATATTGTCACGTATTCGGTGAACAAGAAAGAATTGGCGCTCGGCGTCGGCCAGCAGGAGCAGCTGATCGTGACCGAAACGACAGTAAAACCTGATGGCACGGTCATTGAGAAAGACGTAACAGGCACAGGGACATACAATGTCGTCAATAATAAGGTGGCGACGGTGAAAAAAGGATTGGTCACCGCTCTGGCACCGGGCAAAACGCAAGTGCGCGTCATGCTGCCGGAACAGGAAACGATCTATGTGTACCTTGAAGTGAAGGAACTTCCGCAAGACATTATCACCTACTCGGTGAACAAGAAAGAATTGACACTTGGTGTCGGCCAGCAGGAGCAGCTATTCGTGACCGAAACGACGGTCAAGCCGGACGGAACTGTGCTGGAGAAAGATATTACGGGGCTTGGCACGTATAATGTTGTCGACAATACGGTCGCCACTGTGAAAAAGGGTCTTGTTACCGCAAAAACCGCCGGGAAGACACAGGTACGGGCCAACTTCTCCGGCCAGGAGCCGATTTACGTTTATCTTGAAGTGAAAGATCTGCCTCAGGACATCGTCACGTATGAAGTGAATAAAAAAGATTTGCAGCTTGAAACCGGCCAGCAGGAACAATTGAAGGTTACGCAGGTAACGATGAAGCCGGATGGGCGTATCCTTGAAAAGGACGTAACAGCCGCTTCGAAATTCGGTGTCGTGAACCCTGAGGTGGCTACAGTGCAACGGGGGCTGGTGACTGCTCTTAAAGCAGGCAAAACGCAAGTGAAAGTAACAGCGCCGGAACAGGAACCGATTTTTGTCTACTTGGAAGTGACCGGCGGAGCAGCGGATAAGACCACTGTATCCATTGATACGGAATCGCTTGCGCTGAAAGTTGGCGAAGAAGCTAGGGTGATTGTTACGGAAGCGACAACAAAGGCCGACGGAACAAAAACAGAGCGTGATGTTTCCGGTGAAACGGTCTTTACCAGCGGAGATGAAGCGGTGGCAACGGCAACGGGCGGCAAAGTGACGGCCGTGAAAGCTGGGTCCACGTTTATCACCGCATCCTATAAAGATTTTACTGCATCCATCCAGCTCAGTGTTGAAGAAGCTGCCCAGGATCAGGTCGCTTACTCCGTTAATAAGACAGACATCGCACTTCAGGCAGGAGGACAGGACAGGCTGATGGTGCTCGAAACGACAGAAAAAGCGGACGGGTCCTATACAATCCGTGACGTCACGGAAGAAGCCTCTCTGTACAGCGCTGACGAGAATGTCGCAACCGTTAGCGGGCAAGGGATGGTCTCGGCAATCAGCACGGGTACAACCGAAATTCATGTCTTATTTGGGGATTTTACAGCGGCCGTCACGGTGAAAGTCGAAGAAGCGGCTGTACCGGCGCCTGAAACGAATACTCATATTGTAACAGCAGAAAGCATCGCTCCATTTTTGGACAATAAGAAGGAAAAGCAAATCATCATTGACGTGCTTGACTTGGAAGATGAAGTCAATGTGGAACTTGGATTGGGTGTGCTTGACCTGATTAAAGAATCGAAAAAAGCATTTGTTATCCAAAAGGGGGGAGCCATCTTCACGTTTGAGGATGGTGCGGTAAAAGAACTTGCATCCAAATCGGGAGGCGAAGTAACAATCGCCATCAGCAAAAGGGATGCCAGCAATATGGCAGAGGCTGTTTCTGACCTTTTCACGCTTGAGTTTTATAAAGGCGCAGGGGAAAGCAAGCAGCTTCTGGATCATTACAAAAAGGATATCGAGCTGATTGTGCCGATTGATTTATCAAAAGTGGTGAAGACAAATAAGTTGGCCGTGCTTGATGTAAACAGCAATAAGACCATGAAAGCGAAGTATAAGAAAGATCAGCTTAGCTTTGAAACCGAAGGATCCGGCAGCTTTGTTGTTGTCAACGATTGAGGGAATACCCAAGATTTAATAGCCAAAACCACTTGCAAAAGTAGAGAGAAAGAGGTATTATAACAATACAAGCTGCATTGTTCGTACTGATATTAAGTTTTAACCTTTAAGCTGTAACAGGGAGTTTAAAATTGAAACCGGAATGACATATCTCCGTCTAAATGACAAGGAGGGCATGCAAGAAGGCTTCTGCAAACACCCACTTTGAGGAGTGGTGGTTTAAAACTTTCTTTTCTTTAAATACGGCAAAGGCGGCTGTTACCTTTAAACTGACAAACCAGTTCCTAGATGGAACTGGTTTTTTTGTGCTTTTAACGGAGAGAGTATCCTGAGGACAAGGAGAAGAATGTTTTTTCCTGCCTGCGAATGGTTAAAATAGATGTAAGAAGACTGGGTGCATCTTTGCCCTGTCAGCGAGGAGGGCGATGAAATGGAAATATCTCCGCAACGGCGCGTCGAATTGCATGGCTTTAATAACCTGACGAAAGCGCTGAGCTTTAATATGTACGATGTTTGTTATACAAGGACACGCGAGGAGCGGGAAGCGTATATTGATTACATTGATGAACAATATAATGCAGACCGGCTGACGAAAATATTAAATCATGTAGCGGATATTATCGGGGCGCATGTTTTGAATGTGGCCAAGCAGGATTATGTGCCGCAGGGGGCGAGTGTGACCGTACTTATCTCTGAAGGGCCGATTGTGGAAGTCCCGGCAGACACGTATGAAGAAACACCCGGGCCGCTTCCTGGTAACGTCGTCTTCCAACTGGATAAGAGCCATATCACGGTCCATACGTACCCGGAATATCATCCTGATGAAGGGATCAGCACATTCCGGGCCGATATCGATGTTGCAACATGCGGTGAAATTTCCCCGCTTAAGGCGCTGAATTATTTGATCCGTTCTTTTGAAACGGATGTCATGTCTGTTGACTACCGGGTCCGCGGCTTTACAAGAGCAAAGGATGGCCACAAGCTTTTCATTGATCACGACATCAATTCCATCCAAAACTATATTCCGGACGATTTAAAAGAAATGTACGACATGATTGATGTGAATGTGTATCAAGATAATATTTTCCACACGAAATGCAAATTGAAAGAATTCGACTTGAATAACTATCTTTTCGGTTATACGAAGGACAAATTAAGTGCTGAGCAAACAATCGAAATCACCGAAAGATTGAAGATTGAAATGGACGAGATTTTTTACGGAAAAAACATTGTTCCGGACTGGGATCGCTGAGAGAACCTGCAGCGCTGGGGGCTTGTCCTCCGGCGCTTTTACTGTATCTGAATGAAGAGGGGTGGAAGCGGAGGAGAAATGTGGCAGAATGTTGACATTGCTTAAAAGGGGTTGCTTTCCTTGAAGAAGGGTTGTATATTAAGAGTGTAAAGAGAATGTGAAATAATTCACAAGTGAATTTACAAAATCAGCTGATAATGAACTTATTTTTTTACAAGTTTATGTGAATAATTTCACAAGATCTACAAAAAATAAGGAGTGAGTCAAAATGAACAAATGGTATGAAAATCGTTGGGTAGCAGTCGTCTGGACAGTATTGCGTGTATGGCTCGGTGTACAATGGCTGGAAGCAGGTTGGCATAAGCTGGCAGGAGGAGGATTTGATACGACAGGATTCCTTCAAGGGGCAATAGCAAAAGCAGGTGGAGAAGCACCTTTAGTCCAAGGTTGGTACGCAGGATTCCTGGAAAACGTAGCGTTGCCAAATGCGCAAATCTTCAACATCCTCATCCCATGGGGTGAAATACTAGTCGGGGCTGGACTTATCCTTGGAGCTTTGGCACTTCCAGCATTGATTGCAGGAGCGTTCATGAACCTGAACTTCTTGATGGCAGGTACAATCAGCACGAATCCGCTCCTACTCGCAGCAGCAATCATTCTCCTCTTTGTCCTAAATGGAACAACTCGTTACGGGGTCGATCGCTTCTTGATTCCAGCAGCTGCCAAAACGATCAAAGACAAGCACATCTTCAAAAAACATCATGGGGCTGCAGCGCACTAAAGCAGAAATGGATAGATAGAGGAATCATAACTGGGCATTAGGAATAGGGCGAAAAAATTCGCTCTATTTTTTATGTTCTTGGATTTTTGGGTCCAAGCGTTTATAATACGTCTATCATGTTTGTATAGACTAGCTGCCCGCAATACGCGCGGCAGGATGGAAGGTACTTCCTTTAAGGGGGTGGAGCTAACATGGCAATCATTATTTCCTTATTGCCAGGGTGTGCAGCGTCTCACGCAAAGCCTGTATGGAAAGGCGATCCTTTGTGTGAGGCGGAGATTATAGGTTATCGCCGATAAAGCAGCTTGCTGCTGCATACAGCTTTGCACCTTATTCAAAAACAAAAATAAGGAGCTGGCTTTAAATGACAAATGCAAAGAAAATAGAAGGACCATTTATTAAGAGCGATCAGTACCATTTTATTAAAATGCAGGCAAAACATCTTGTAAACGGGCACATGACGGTGAATGATAAAGGGGTGCTGGATGCCTTAAAATCCCTTTCCGTTGAAAAAGTATTGGACCGGTTCGATGCTCTGAATGATGGCCAGCTGCAATTGCTGCAAGAACTGGCAACCGTTCAAACCCATGATGAAGAGGCAGCTTATTTGGAAAAACTGATTGAATATGTGATCCCTTTTCAGGAAGTTTCCGAGCAAACACTAAAAAAGCTGTTTCCAAAGGTAAAAAAGCTGAAAATGCCAAAATGGGATCAGGATTTCCGGGAAATCTCTTATTTAAGCTGGGATGATGAAGGTTCTGATAAAAGATATATCGTCGCCCCTTTTGAGAACAAATTGATAGGCTTGCAGGGAACATTTAAAAGCTTGAATCAAAAAGGCATTTGCACTCTTTGCAACCGCAACGAAGACATCGGAATGTTCTTGACGGAGAAAAAAGGAGCATCAGTTGGCACGTTTACCAAAAGAGGCAATACGATCTGCAAAGACAGCATCCAGTGCAACCAGTACATTACTGACGCTGCCAAACTTGTAAACTTTCTTCAAACCCTGAAATAACCCGAGAAAATTTCTTGGACTCCAGTCAGGTATAAGGTATAGAGAGCCTGTCCGCCACCTTGGAAAAGAGCAGCAGGCGGGACAAATGGGGGGAGATTTGATGTTTGTTCATGAAATCGAGGACGGTCTGTATTTAAAGCTGCTGGATATGCAGGATAGTGAGCGCATGTTTGAGCTTGTGGATCGGTCGCGCAATTATTTGAAGGAATGGCTTTCCTGGGTCGACCGGACGGAGACAATCAAGGATTCCGAATCATTTATCCGATTTTGCCGACAAGAGTATGCGGAAAATAAAGGTCTGCATGCAGCCATTATATTCAATGGGGAAATGGCAGGCGTAGCAGGGTTCAATACTATCAATTGGTCGAACAAAACGGCTTATATCGGTTATTGGCTTGGCGAGGGGTACCAAGGAAAAGGGATCATGACGAAGACGGCGCAATCACTTGTAAGGTATGCCTTTGATGAACTGGCACTCAATAAAGTTGAAATCCGGGCAGCAGCCGGGAATGCCAAGAGCCGCAGCATTCCGGAGCGCCTCGGATTTGTCGAAGAGGGCTGTTTGCGCCAGGCAGAGTGGCTGTATGACCATTTTGTCGACCATGTTGTTTATGGCATGCTGAAGGAAGAATGGCAGAAGAAGGCTGTGTAGCGGCTAAGCGGTAATGCTTTGTGGAAAGAGGGCTGGCGAATGTCCATAGGATGGATTCGCCAGCTTTTTTTATTAAAGCCGCTACTATATGAAATCTTATGTTTTCGAATACTAATAAACGGCGAGGCAGCCATGCTATACTTGAGACAGAGCTGAATGGGAGGTATGCACATATGCAATACTCGAAAACAAAGATGGAGCAACTCGTGAAGTATTATCCGGAATTGAACAAGAAGCTGAAGCAGGTTATGAAAGAACATGATTTAGAAAAACCTTTTGCCTTAAAAGCTTTATATCATTCTGATGTGAAGGACGGAGGCAGGTATCAAAGGGATTACCAGGAATTGTAGGGTTTATCAGACGGGGGAAGAACATTCTCCTGTCTTTTTTTTTACAGTGGTTTTGATCCTCTCTTGCCCGGGTAAAGGAAATATACCTAAAAATAAATTCACCGTAACCCCCATAAGATGAAATGGACCGGCGAATAGTATGTAAAGGTACATAGAGGCAAGGAGGGATTCAGCATGGAACAGCAGTGGGTGGACATCGACCAGTTGCTGGAGGAGACGTCAGACGCACATAAGACAGCGAAGCCATATGCGCTGATTCACGTGGACCTCGATAATTTTCTGGAAATAAGAGAAATCGGCCGCAGATAAGTACAACATAGAAAAAAATGCCCGCTCCTCTCATGAGCGGGCATTTTTATTTGTATTCTGCCATAATTCGACATGAATTAAAAAAACTTTTGGGCATACCCCCTGAAAGAAAGATTTTCCAACGGATACTATGTTGTCCCGGGATGCAACACTCAAAAAAAACAATTTAAGATTGACTACTGTCATGAAGGACAGGCATAAGAATAGGAGAATTCAATATGAAAAATTATAAACTAGGTTTCGCGGCAGCAGGGATTGCGGCTTGCATGATCGCAGCCCCATTAACATCACATGCTCAAATGCAAGGGCAAAGCACACAGCAAATTGAATCGAAGGTAAGCTTTTTCGAATACAAAGCAGATCTCTTCAAGATAAAAGCAGAGATTGCCGGGAAGTATGGAAATGCTGACAAGGCTGCCGCACTGAACAAAAAAGCGGAAATGTTCAATCAAAAAGCAGAACGGGTTCAAAACCTGGTACAGAATAAAAAACTATCTGCAGATTCAAAAATGGAAAACAAGGCATTACTGTTTGAACAAAAAGCAGAGATGTTTAAAGAAAAGGCAGAAATCGCAAGCAAATACGGAAACAAAAAACAAGCAGAGGAATTGAACAAAAAAGCGGAGCTCTTCCTGCAAAAAGCCGAGGCTGTCCGTACGAAAGACAATACAGCTGTGACAACGAAACCATCTGGCACTGCTGATGAGACTGCCGTTCCTAACACAACTACTCCGGCTGCTCCAACGGCCCCAGCTGCTCCAACAGCCCCAGCCGCTCCAACTGTTGCAGCCAGCACGGAAAGGACGGCTCCAGCAGCTCCAGCCAAGCCGGAAGCAGCTAAAGCAGTACCGACTGCGAACAATAAAGCCGCCATGTTTACGGAAAAGGCGAACATCATGAATGAAAAAGCAAACATTGCCAGCAAAAATGGAAACCCGAACAAGGCCGCAGCAATGGCGAAAAAAGCTGAAATGTTCAACAACAAAGCAAAGAAATTTCAATAAAGAGATGAATCGAATGAAGTACCTGACTCCGCTGAGATAACGTGTTAACGCGTTATCTCAGCGGGTTACAGGTACTTTTTTCATTTTTTGAGAAATTACCCCTATTTTCATAGGTTTCGTATTATACTGAATTTGTAGGTAAAAACATATTAGAGGAGGAAGAAGATGCTGAAAAGAGGGTTTGTATCAGTTGTTATTGCCTTGCTCGTGTTTGCCGGTTTAGGTCCTGCATTCCAAACTGTCCGGGCGGAAGGTGCTGATGGCACAACGAGCATTACAATTCTACATACGAATGACACGCATGCCCGTATCGTGGAAGGCGAGCATGACGGCATGGGGTTTGCAAAAATTGCAACGCTTGTGAAGGAAATTGAAGCGGGCAATCCGAACACCTTGCTGTTGGACGCCGGGGATACATTTCACGGGACACCGTTCGCTACACTCGAACAGGGGGAAAGCATCGCAAAAATCTTTAATATGCTCGGCTACGATGCAATGGCTGCAGGCAACCATGACTTCAACTATGGTTACAAGCGCCTGCTAGAGCTCTCAGAGTTGACGGATTTTCCTATTCTCGGCGCAAATGTCCGTTACAAAGAAACAAATGAAAGGGTTCTCGAACCGTATGTGATCAAAGAAGTTGACGGTGTTAAGCTGGGGATATTCGGCTTGTCGACTCCGGAAACTCATTATAAGACAAGCCCGAAAAACGTAGAAGGCCTGGTCTTTACAGATCCTGTCAAAGAAGCGCAAGATGTGATAGCGGCACTCAATGAGGAAAATGTTGATGCGATCATCGCTGTGACTCATCTTGGTGTCGATGCATCAAGCACAGATACATCAATCAAAGTTGCAAAAGGCGCACCGGGAATAGACCTGATTGTAGACGGTCATAGCCATACGGTTATGGTTGAAGGCGAAAAGCACGGTGAAGATACGTTGATTGTAAGTACAGGCGAGTATACAAAAAATCTTGGCGTTGTAGAGCTGACCTTTGATGAAAATAAGAAGCTTGCTGAAAAAACAGCTCGCCTCATCTCAAAAAAGGACGCTGAAAATACAGTGCCGGATCAACAGGTCGCAACGCTAATTGAGGGTATTGAAAATGAACAGAAAACGATTAAAAATGAACATGTCGGATCGACGAGTGTAAAGCTTGATGGAGAAAGGGAAAATGTCCGCACACGCGAGACAAACCTTGGAAACCTTGCTACCGATGCAATGATTGCGGAGACGGGCGCAGATCTTGCCTTTACAAATGGCGGCGGTTTGCGCTCTTCTATCAATGAAGGGGATATCACGCTCGGGGATATTATCAGTGTATCGCCATTTGGCAACTATGTGGTAACGATGAAAATGAAGGGCTCTGTTGTGAAGGAAGCGCTGGAACATGGTGTCAGCGACTATCCGAATACGAAAGGGGCATTCCCGCAGGTCGGAGGAATGAGCTTTGTGCTTGATGCTTCGGCACCTAAGGGAGAACGAGTGAAAGACTTGCGTGTAAAAGGTGAGCCTATCAATCTGGACCAGGAATATCTGGTTGCTACGAATGACTTTTTGGCAATTGGCGGGGACGACTACACGATGCTGAAAGATCAGCAGCTTGTCAACGAATACCAGGCTCTAGAGGAAATTCTGAAAAGCTATTTCAAAGACAATTCCCCGCTTTCTAACAAAGAGGAGGGCCGGATCACCGTTTCAAACGGGGAGACGGGAAATGAAGGCGAAGAAGACTCTGTACTGCCGTTCAAAGACGTCGCAAAAGACAGCGACGCTTATGAAGCAATCAAAAGCCTGTATGAGGGCAAGGTTGTAAAAGGGAAATCTGCAGATGTATTTGCGCCGAATGATTCATTTACACGATCCCAGGTAGCTTCCATGCTCGTGCGCGGCATGAATTTGGAATCAAAAGGAACCTCTCCTTTTACAGATGTGAAGTGGCTTCCGGCTGACGTACAGAAGGAAGTGGCCGCGGCTTATGAAGCAGGCATTATCAAAGGAGTGAGTGCAAAGTCATTTGCGCCAAACAGCAAATTGACGAGGGCACAGCTCGCGCTGATGATCAAGCGTGCCTACGATTCCGGAAAATCTGAGGGCGAGGCAGTGGAGGACATCCTGCTGGAAGAAGTGGCGAAACTTCCTGCAGAAACGCAGAGGGCGATTCAATTCGTGCTGGCACGGGGCTTTATGGAACTCAAGGACGACAAATTCAACCCGAACACCGTCGTCACCAGGGAAGAAGGAGCAAAAACAATCTACAAGCTCCTCAATACAAAATAAAAAACAGGGGTCTGACCCCGCTGTTTGAAAGCGGCGGGGGTCAGGCCCCGTTTCTATGAGGTTGCATTTTTTCGTTAAAGAGCGCTGGGTAGGAAAGAAAGCCAAGCAGGGTACTTGTGACGGCAGCCGCAGTGAGGAGCAAAAACAGGATGAGCAGCTGAAATTGGACTGCCTGCAGCGGATCGGCACCTGCAATGATTTGCCCGCTCATCATTCCCGGGAGCTGGACGAGCCCGATTGTTTTCTGGCTCTCGATGGTGGGAATCATGCTTGCCTTGATAGACGTAATCAGCTGGCTGCGGACCGCCTGTTTTGGGGTGCCCCCCAAAGAGAGAATCAGCTCAACTTCATCCTCTCGCGTTTCCATTTCGGCTAGAAAACGGTTCAGGAAGAGGATGGAAAGGACCATAGCATTGCCGATTATCATGCCACTGATTGAAATGACATATTGCGGCTCCGGCGGCGTAACGCGAAACCCGATTAAAATTCCTTGAGTCAAAATCTCAATGACTACTAGCGTCAGGGCGACTTTCCAGGCAATCCCCTTCACTCCATGCCCTTTTTTACGAACATTATCAGTCGCTGCCCCAATCATGAGCAGCACCATCAATAACATGAAAATCGGATGATTTGCCTCAAACACAAATTGCAAAATATAGCCGACGATGAAAAGCTGGATAATCGATCGGACGGTAGCAATAACCGTATCCTTTTCGAGACCGAGCCTAAGCGTGCGGGATAAGAGAATCGGTATCAGGACAAAAACAAGTGTGATCGATAATGCAGTCAGGCTCATTGGCGCCCCTCCTCGATAAAACTTCTTACTGCTTCTGTTTTGGGGTTTTCCAGCAACTGGCTTTCTCCGGTCTCAGCCACCTTGCCGTCCATCATCACCCACGTATAATCGCCGACTGTCATAGCCTGCCGCAGCTGATGAGTGATCCAGATGATTGTGACGCCGTATTGCTTGTTTAAGCGGATAATCAGTTGCTCAATCTCTGCAGCTGACGCCGGGTCCAAGGAAGCGGTAATCTCATCGAGCAGAAGGATTCTCGGTTCATTGACCAAGGTGCGGGCAATCGACACCTTCTGTTTCTGCCCGCCTGAAAGGTCCCTGACAGAGCGGCCCAAAAAGCTTTCATCCAACCCAACATCAAATAACAAACGCACAGCCCGCATTTTCTCCAGCTTCTTTCCGGCCAGCTCGAGCGGCAAAGCAAGATTGTCATAGACGGTGCCTTTGATCATGGGAGCATTCTGCAGTGCAATCCCGGCAAGCCTCCGCAGATCAGGCGGGGGAAAGGAGTCAATCGGGCGGCCTTCGATTAGAATCTCACCGGATGAGGGTGAAATTAGGCCGTTGCACAGTTTTAGCAAAGTCGATTTTCCTGCACCGGACGGTCCTGCCAGCGTCGTGATCTTCCCTTGAGGGAAAGAGCCTGTCACACCTTTTAAAATTTCTGCTTCGCCAATTCGATAATGCACATCGCGGAAATGAATCGCAGGTTCAGCTTGGTTCACTTCCATCACTCCTTTCTCCAAACACCAATATTACCTTGTGGATTGGCGGATAAAGTTCCTCAAGCCTAAAAGAATACTATAACAATTGGATATTTGATTTGAAAGACAAAGAATCGATCCTGTCTTTCCAAAACGAAAGGACAGAATCGATTCTGCTTCATTCACTTATTGCTCAATGTATCCTTCTTTTCCTGCTCCCATTCCCATTAGAAGAATGAGCAGTGAAACGGCGAGCAGCATGGCAAGCGGCAGTGTCCAACTGGCTGTCAAGTCGTGCAGACCGCCGAAAAGGACAGGACCAACTGCTGCCAAGAGGTACCCAAATGATTGAGCCATCCCCGACAATTCAGCTGCCTGATGGGCATCTTTCGTGCGCAGGGTAAAAAACATCATCGACAGGCTGAAGGCGCTGCCTGAAGCAATACCGATGAGAATGACCCATAGCGGAATAAGCGACTGGTTTCCGTAGAGCAATCCGCCGATCCCTATGAAATAGAAGGCAGCGGTCCATGCACTGAGCATGAGCTGGTTTTTCATTCTCCCGGCAAGGACCGGAATGATAAACGTAATCGGGATAATGGCAAACTGCATCAAAAACAATGTCCAGCCAGCTGCACTAGAGCTAAATCCAATATTTTGAAGAATATCGGGAAGCCATGTCAAGAGCGTATAAAAGATTAGGGACTGGGATCCCATATAAATTGTAACCTTCCATGCAAGGGAGGAACGGTACAAGCTCGTTTTCCTGCTGTCCTTTACATTAATGTGGGATTTCGGCGCACCTATCTGATTGCACAATTGTGGAGTCCATACGATAATGGCGATGATTGTCAAGACTCCCCAAAAGCCGAGCGCACCGTGCCAGCCAAGCCATTTCACCGAGGAGAGCGGGACGCTGAGACCCGACGCAAGCGCGCCGAACACGTTCATGAAGACTGCATAGAGGCCGGTCAAAACCCCGATCCGCAGCGGAAATTTTAATTTAATAAAGCCAGGAATCAGGACATTCCCAATCGCGATTGAGAGCCCGATCAAGATGGTTCCGGCAAAAAGCGCCGCCGTGTTTGGCACCGTGCGGATGACAATACCCAAGGCCAATACGATCATGGAGTAAAAAATGGTCCGTTCCATGCTGAGCTTATAGGCGATTTTGGGCGCGAACGGCGACAAAAAAGCAAAAGCGAGCAGGGGTAAAGTAGTAATGGATCCGGCCAATGCATTGCTCATGCCCAGATCATCACGGATGGAGGGGATGAGCGCACCGACTGCCGTGAGTGGTGCACGCAAGTTCGAACCAATTAAAATGATACCGATTAGCAGCAGCCATGAATGAAGGCCAGATGGGTTTTCTTGAAGTAGTATTTGTTTTTTCATGGTAAAGCCCCCTATTTACTAGCTGTAACAAAATAGGCTTCTAAATTGCAAAAAGCCCAAGTTCCACGCAGTTTAAAGTATCATACCCTTCTTTTTCTGTAAATCACGATCGACGACAAGTTCTTTTTCACTAGGGGAAATTGTAGTTATTTAGTTTCGTTTTTGTGGAAATATAAGGTTTCAAAAAAAGAAGAACGGGAGGATAGTCGTGTTTGTTAGATTAGGCCCCTTGACTATACAGAAGCCGTGATAAGATTGGATCATCTGCTCTGGTCAATTTTTACAGGGAATCGATATCATAACGACTGTTCATTTTCGATGGAAACAAGGGGGAAGATGTAGTGAAACTTAATAAGTGGATGCTTTTTGCTGCGATCATTTCTTTGCTCATGCTTGGTGCTTGCGGCAGCAAAGAGAAAAACAAGGAAGAAGCTGCACCGGCTGCAGCCGATACTGTAGACAAGAAGGATACGAAAGAGAAAGAAGAAGCACCGAAAGAGGATCCGGCAGAAGAAGAAAAAGAAGAAACAGGTACAGAAACGGATGGAGAAATCCTCAATCCTTATATTGCTGAAAGGACAGGAGGAGACATAGAAGTCGTTTTTACAAATAAAGAACCTGGCCTTACACATAATTTTAATGACGAAATTACGTATTCAATCGATGAATATCAAATTGTCCGTGTCAGCAATATGAACGAATCGGCGAAGGTTGATTTCGATGGCGAAGAGGAAGGCTACGTCTTGACGTATAAGGAAACGCTGAAAAACGGTTCGGACGGGGATATATTCTTTAATAGAGGGGCTATGATGGAGTCTGATGATGCAACCGAGTATATTATCAGAAAGTCCCACTTCGTTGACCGTGAACAATGGATGAAAGATGATAGTACCGACAAAGTCTCAGTTTATACAAAAGGAAAAACAGCCACAGGCCTGGATGCGTTCGTAATGACGAAAGCGCAGTATGAGAAACTCAAGGCTCCGATTATGACGAGCTCCAAGCCTTACTTGAATGAAGACGGCAGCGGCTCGATTGGAAAGGAAGCTACCTTCGCCATTCCGTTCAACGATGAAGGTGCGGAAACAGCATCAGCCAATGCAAAATTGTATCAAGACCGCATGGTGACCGATACGATTGCGACAAAAGAGCTTTTCTTTGATAAAGAAGACATCAATGAGACAAAACAGATTGATAAAGTGAAAGTGACGCTGAACGGTGTCCAGTATGCCAATGTAACACCGACTGAAGGGAATAAGGAAAGATTCCGCAATTTCGGCGATGGCGCACTTGTATCGCTGACAGCCAAACTAACGATTGAAAACGGAAGCGACACACCATTCGCAAAATCGTTTATCGACAAACGTTTGATTATCGACGGAGACCGCGGCACGATGTTGAGCCAAGGAATGTTGGAGCCGTTTGCACGCGGCAATCTGGAACCAGGGCAGACCGAAGAAGTACTGGCTGTCTTCTTATTCCGAGAAGATGAGTTCCAGATCTTTAAGAAATTCGAACTGCAAATCGGGCCGCTCGCTGGTGAAGATGCCAAAAAGCTCTTTAAAGAAAAATCGGTTACTTTCAACCTGCCGATGAAACAATAAGAAAATATAAATATGGGGACGGTTCCTCGCTGTAAATCTGTCTTTGTAACCGCATGTTTTGAGTGGGAACCCGTTGCCATACACAGAAAAACAGACCTTTCATAAGGTCTGTTTCAGGCTGTAGACAAACTCCAGAAATTCAGGAGTTTGCCTACAGCCTTTTTTCTTTTACAATGGAAGTATTATTTGAAAAAGTTGATTTCCGCTACGGATGGACGCTTTCCGCGGGCACGGCTCCAGCCGCTTCCCTCGCT
>NZ_JBWBKF010000077.1:0-1470 GCF_057657925.1 Lederbergia sp. B243.17 | reverse complement strand
TAAAGTGGTACCTATGTCAAGGACACAATAAAAAAAGAGATTAAGCAGTTTGAAGATGATTCCTATATTGAATAGGGGTCATCTTTTTTAAATTCCACTGATAACGATAATTATTATAATAGACCATATAATGGTTAATCTTTGACTTTAATTCCTTTAAGGATTTGGCAACTTTATAATCCACTTCGTCCTTTAGGTGGCCAAAGAAGGATTCCTGAGGGGCATTATCCCAACAGTTTCCTCTCCGTGACATCGACTGGCCCAGTCCATAACCCTTTAACAGCTTCTGGAATCTGGGGCTTGTATAATGGCTCCCCTGATCCGAATGGATAAAGGCGTCTTTGTGGAGGATGATTTTTTTGTTGTTCATCAATTTGTGGATCGTCTTGGTTGCGATGTCCAAGGTGATTCGATCTGAAACGTGGTAGGCCAGGATTTCATTGGTGGAGGCATCTTTTACGGTCGACAAATAAGCCATACAGTTTCCGTTATATGGCAGGTATGTAATATCCGTCAGAAGCACTTTTCCAGGAATGCCTTGCTTGAATTCCCTGTTCAGCTTGTTCGGCACTACCTGATGTTCCTGGGTTGCTTTAGCGATCCGTTTATAAGGATTTGGCTTGCGGTGAGGGCAGACAATCTCATACTTCCTCATGATTCTCCGGATTTTTTTGCGGCTGAGGACGAGATCAAAATCACTATTCAGTACCATCTTTATGGAACGGGAGCCTTTCTTGTATCCCCGCCGTTTAAAGGCCTTTAAGATGACTTCCCTGGTTTCCAGGTCCCGTTTCTCCCTTGCTTCCCGGGCAGGGGCAGCCTTCAAATAGCTGTAATATCCGGAGCGCGAGACCCCTAGGAGGTTACAGAAATATCGAGTCATCCTCTTGAATCCATTTTGTTCAATCGTCTCTTTGATCAACTGGTAAGCCTTGTCCGGATGTAGATTTTCCCTTCCGTTTAACAGCCTCCTTTCGGTCCTTTCTAGCTTTTTTAACAGGTCCACCTGTCCTTCCAACAGCTCAATCCTGGCCCTTTGCCTTTCAATTATCTCAGCGGGTGTAAGCTCCCGCTGCAAGGGTCTGCCGGAGGCAGTTTTCCTTGAATCGGTAAGACCAATTAAGCCATCATACTCATAGGCTTTTTTCCATCGATGGGCGGACTGTTCCACGCGTTTCATGCCAATGAGATCCACATCAAAGCCATTCTCCTCGAAGATCTGACGCGGGAGCTTCCCGTTTTGGTATTCGTCTATAAACCTGTTTTTAAAATCATCCGTGTACGTGATGGACTTCGCGCTTACGCGCTGGACATTTGGATTTTTTTGCAGTGCACTTACCTGTTCGGACGAAAAAGTTACTTTGCTCATGTTATCCCCTAATCCCATATTCTTAATTTCAAGTATATAAAAAGCACCTGCAGGTTGAACACTCTTTTTTTCGAGTGTCCTACCTACAGGTACCACTTTAG